>NZ_LDNX01000137.1:0-11593 GCF_001027955.1 Kocuria sp. SM24M-10
GAGGCTGTCGGCCTCCGCGCCGGCCCGTTCCCGCCGCTCCCCGGCCTCGGCGCGGGTGGTGTGCAGGCGGGCGAGCTCGTTCTCGGCCGCCTCCACCCGGGAGCGGGCCGCCGCCACGGCGCCCGTCAGCCGGGCCAGGCCCTCGCGCCGGTCGGCGGCCGCCCGGAGCAGCCCGGTGACCACGGCGTCCTGGGCCCGGGCGGCGGCCTCGGCGGCCTCCCGGTCCTCGATGGCCGCGGCGAGCCCGTCCGTTGCGTCCTCGACCTGCTCGAGCAGCAGGTCCTGCTCCGCCCGGGTGCGGGCGGCCTGCGCGGCGAGCCGGTCCGGGTCCCGGGCCGGCTCGGCGGGCTCGGCGGCCGGGCCCAGCAGCCGGCGCCGTTCGGCGGCCAGGGAGGCCACCGACCGGTAGCGCTCCTGCACCGCGGTGAGCTGGTACCACGTGTCCCGGGCCGCGTTGAGCGCCGGTGTCGCGCGTGCGGCGCGGGCCTCGACATCGGCCTGCCGGGCGCGCCCGGCGTCGAGGTCCTGCTCCGCCTGCGCACGCTCGGCGCGCAGCCGGCGCTCCAGGTCCTCGTCGACCGCGAGCGAGGTGCGGGCCCGGACGAGGTCGTCGGCCAGCAGCCGGGCCCGGGCGTCGCGGACGTCGTGCTGGATCCGCTGGGCGCGGCGGGCCACCCGGGCCTGCCGCCCCAGCGGGGTCAGCTGGCGGCGGATCTCGGCGGTGAGGTCCTCGAGCCGGTCGAGGTTCGCCTGCATGGCCTCCAGCTTGCGCAGCGTGCGCTCCTTGCGGCGGCGGTGCTTGAGGATCCCGGAGGCCTCCTCGACGAACCCGCGGCGCTCCTCGGGCGTGGCGTGCAGGATCCGGTCGAGCTGGCCCTGGCCCACGATGACGTGCATCTCGCGGCCGAGCCCGGAGTCGGAGAGCAGCTCCTGGATGTCCAGCAGCCGGCAGGCCCGGCCGTTGATCGCGTACTCGGAGCCGCCGGAGCGGAAGAGCGTGCGCGAGATCGTGACCTCGGAGTACTCGATCGGCAGGGCTCCGTCGGCGTTGTCGATCGTCAGGGCCACGTGGGCGCGGCCGAGCGGGGCCCGCCCGGCCGTGCCCGCGAAGATGACGTCCTCCATCTTCCCGCCGCGCAGCGACTTGGCGCCCTGCTCCCCCATGACCCACGAGAGGGCGTCCACCACGTTGGACTTCCCCGAGCCGTTGGGCCCGACGACGGCGGTGACCCCGGGCTCGAACTCGAAGGTGGTGGCCGAGGCGAACGACTTGAACCCGCGCACGGTCAGGGTCTTCAGGTGCACGGGCGGCCGGTCTCCTGGGCTGAGGGTTCGGGGGTCGCCCCCACTGTACTCGGGCGCGTCCCGGCGCGGCGGCGCGGTGCGGGCAGGGGCCGGGCCGGACGGAAAAGGTAAGCCTGCAGAGAAACGGCGGGGCCCGGGCACCGCGCCGCCGACCGGCCGGTAGACTGACCGCGACCAGCACGACCTGCCGACCCGTGACCGCGCCTGCCGGGCGCCGGAGCGGGGCGTCGGCGAGCCCCTAACGAAAGCCAGAGACCTTGACCGGTAATTCCTCGATCCGTCACCAGAACGCCGCGCTCCTGGCCATCACGAAGGTCGAGGCCGACGAGGTGGTGCCCTCGTCCCACGCCGACGAGGTCCTGGAGGACACGTTCGCGCGGCTGAAGATGCCGAAGGGGCTGCTGCAGCGCCTCGCGGGCGTCAACGAGCGGCGCGTGTGGTCGCCGGGGCGCCACTTCACCGACGGCGCCGTGGAGGCGGGCGAGGCGGCCCTGGCCCGGGCGGGGGTCCGCCCGGAGCAGGTGGGGCTGCTGATCAACGCCTCGGTGACCCGCGACGGCTACGAGCCGGCGGTCTCGGTGTCCGTGCACCACCGGCTCGGGCTGGCGCCCTCCGCGCTGAACTTCGACGTGACCAACGCGTGCCTGGGCTTCGTCAACGGGCTCACGATCGCCTCCACGATGATCGACTCGGGCGCGATCGACTACGCCGTCGTCGTCGCCGGCGAGGACCCGACCCCCTGGCACCGCGAGACGTACGAGCGGCTGCAGGGCCCGGACGTGACCCGCGCGGACGTGGTGCGGGAGTTCGCCACCCTGACCCTCGGCTGCGGGGCCGCCGCCGCCGTGGTCGGCCCGGCCGAGCGGCACCCGGAGGGCCACCGCATCGCGGGGTCCGTGACACGGTCCGCGACCGAGCACCACGGGCTGTGCATCGGCGGCTTCGACGGCATGTACACCGACGCCACGGGCCTGCTCAAGCACGGCGTGGGACTGCTCGCCGACGCCTGGCACGATGCGCACCAGGACGGCTGGGAGTGGTCGACGATGGACCGCTACATCGGCCACCAGGTCTCCATGTCCCACACCAACAAGCTGTTCCAGGACGTCGGGATCGCCCCGGAGCGCTTCCCGCTGACCTTCCCCTTCTGGGGCAACGTCGCGGCCGCGGCCCTGCCCATGACGCTCGCCCTCGAGGCCGAGCGGCTCGAGCAGGACGACCGGGTCCTGCTGCTGGGCGTCGGCTCCGGGCTCAACGCGACGTACATGGAGATCGACTGGTGACTCCCCGGCGCTGAGCGCCGCCCGACCGACCCCGCACGCCCGCACCCGACGAGGAGCCCCACGCCCATGGCACGCAGACGACCGTCCACGACCTCCCAGCACGACGGGCCGGACGCGGCACGGCTGCCCATGACGGAGGTGCCGCTGCCCGGGGTGGACCCGGCCTGGTCCCGCACGGTCACGGTCGCCTCCACCGCGCCCGTGGAGCCCGTGCCCGGACGTCGCCGCCGCTGGCACCTGCTGGACAACGCGGCCTCGCTGGAGGCGGCCGGGCTGACCCCGCGCGGCACGGTGCTCGCCGTGCACGGCAACCCGACCTGGTCCTACCTGTGGCGCGACGTGCTGGCCGCCGGCGTCGACCCCGCCAACCCGTGGCGGGTCGTGGCCGTGGACCAGCTCGACATGGGCTTCTCCGAGCGCACCGGGCTCTTCCGCCGCCTGGACGACCGGGTGCGGGACCTGTCCGACCTCACCGCCGAGCTCGGCCTCGACGACGCCACCACGCCCGTGGTGACCCTCGCCCACGACTGGGGCGGACTGATCTCCTCGGGCTGGGCGCTGGAGCACCCGGGCGTGCACCGCGGCGTGGTGCTCACCAACACCGCCGTCCACCACGACGGCGCCGAGGAGATCCCCGCCTCCCTGCGCCTGGCCCTGGCCCCGGCCGCCCACGGGCTGCTCACCGAGCGCACCACGGCCTTCCTCGACGTCGCGCTGGCGCTGGCGGACCCGTCCCTGCCCGCGGACGTCCGGACGGCCTACCGGGCCCCGTACGCCACGAGCGCCCGGCGCGAGGCGATCCGGCACTTCGTGGCCGACATCCCCGTGCCCGCCGACCACCCCTCCCACGCGCGCTTCGAGCAGATCGCCGCCGGTGTGGCCGGGATGGACGTCCCCGCCCTGCTCCTGTGGGGCACCGGGGACCCCGTGTTCCAGGAGCGCTACCTGCAGGACCTCATGCGGCGGCTGCCGCACGCCGACGTGCACCGCTACGAGGGCGCCCAGCACCTGCTGCCCGAGGCCCGGGACATCGCGGGCCCGCTGATGGCCTGGCTCGCCGACCGCTTCGGGCCCGGCCCCACCCGGCGCGAGCTGCACGTGCAGCGCCGCGCCACGGCCCGGGGCGCCCACGTGCCGTTCCACGCGGAGCTCGAGCAGCGCCGCACGGACCTCGGCCTCGCCGTGGTCGACATGGCCCGCGGCGCCGAGGCCGCGGGCCCGCGGGCGGCCGCGGCCCCGGTGCGGGCCAGCCTCAGCTGGGCGGAGCTGGCCGACCGGGTCGACCGCCTCGCCGCCGGCCTGGCCGGCATCGGGGTGCGCCCCGGGGACCGCGTGAACCTCATGGTCCCTCCGGGCTCGGACCTCACCGCGCTGCTCTACGCGTGCCTGCGCGTCGGCGCCGTCGTCGTCGTCGCGGACACCGGGCTGGGCCCGAAGGGGCTGACCCGGGCGCTCAAGGGCGCGGGTCCGGACTGGCTGGTGGGCATCCGCAAGGCCCTGGTCGCCGGACGGGCACTGGGCTGGCCGGGCACCCGGATCTCCCTGGAGCGCCTCGACGCGGTCTCCCGCCGTGCCCTCGGCGTGGCCCACGACGTCCCCGGCCTGCTGGAGTCCGCGCCGCGCCCGGAGCTGCCCGCCCCGGGCCCCGAGGCGGACGCCGTGGTGCTGTTCACCTCTGGGTCCACCGGGCCGGCCAAGGGCGTGGTCTACACCCACCGGCAGCTCTCCGCGATGCGGGACGCCGTGCGCGGCACCTACGGCCTGTCCGCCGGCACCGGGCTCGTGGCCGGCTTCGCGCCGTTCGCCCTGCTCGGGCCCGCCATGGGCACGACCTCGGCGACCCCGGACATGGACGTCACGGCACCGAAGACCCTCACGGCCCGCGCCCTGGCGGACGCCGCCTCCGCGATCCGGGCGACCGCGGTGTTCCTGTCCCCGGCCGCGATCACCAACGTCCTGGCCACCGCCCACGAGCTCGACGAGGGCCAGCGCCTGGCGCTGGGCCGCGTGGAGCTGGTGCTCTCGGCCGGGGCGCCGCTGCCGGAGGCGCTGCTGGAGCGGTTCCAGGAGCTGGTGCCGGCCGCGACGCTGCACACGCCCTACGGCATGACCGAGGGGCTGCCCCTCACCGACGTCACGCTCGGCACCATCCGGCAGGCGCGCCGGGACGGCACCGCCGCGGAGGGCTCCCCGGTGGCCGGCGCCGGCAACGGCGTGTGCGTGGGCACTGCCGTGCACGGGGCCGAGCTCGGCGTCACCGCCCTGGGCCCGGACGGCGTGCCCGGCGACGAGATCACCACCGCGGCCGGGACCACCGGCGAGATCGTCGCCCGCGCCCCGCACGTCAAGGACCGCTACGACCGGCTGTGGGCCACGGAGCACCTGAGCACCCAGCTGCCCGGCTGGCACCGCACCGGGGACGTGGGGCACGTCGACGCCGCCGGCCGGCTGTGGGTGGAGGGCCGGCTGGCGCACGTGATCGTCGCCGCCGGGGGCGTGCTCACCCCGGTCGCGGCCGAGCACGCGGCCCAGGCCGTGCCGGGGGTGGGCCGCGTCGCCGTGGTCGGCGTGGGCCCGGCCGGTGCCCAGGTGCCCGTGGCGGTCGCGGAGACCGTGCCGCCGGCCCCGCGGCCCGGACCCGCCGGTCCCCTGCTGACCGGCGCCGTGCGCGACGCCGTGCGGGAGGCGACCGGCATGGACCTCGCGGCCGTCCTCGTGCTCCCCGAGCACCCCACCGACATCCGGCACAACTCCAAGATCGACCGAGCCCTGCTGGCCGGGTGGGCCGACGCCGCCCTGGCCGGAGGAAGGATCAGGAACCCGTGAACGGCAAGCACCGCAAGGACGGCCCGCACGACGAGAAGGTCCCCGCCTACGACGCCACCGTGGCGGAGGGCGCCCCGCCGGCCGACACCGGCAGCCACGAGGCGGACCGCGGACCCCGGGAGCTGGAGGGGCGCGGCCGCACGGTGCTCGTCACCGGCGCCTCCGGGATGCTCGGGGAGCACGTGGCGCGCCTGCTCCGGAGCCGGAACTGGACGGTGCGGCTGCTGCAGCGCCGGCACGCCGACCTGGCCGACCAGCCCGGCGTGCAGGAGGTGCTGGGCTCCGTGACCGACCCGGAGGCCGTGGCCCGCGCGCTGGAGGGCGTCGACGACGTCGTCCACCTCGCCGCGAAGGTCTCCTTCGCCGGGGACTGGGACGAGTTCGTGCTGACCAACGTCACGGGCACCCGGGTGCTGCTGGAGACGGCCCGGCGCGCGGGCGTGGACAACGTGGTGTTCGTCTCCTCCCCCTCGGTCGCCCACACGGGGGTGTCGATCGTGGGCGAGCCCGCCCGCCCGGCCGACCCCGTGCACGCCCGCGGCGACTACGCCCGGTCCAAGGCCGCCGCGGAGCTGCTCGCGCTCGAGGCGGACGGCCGGGGACTGCGGGTCACGGCCGTGCGCCCCCACATCGTGTGGGGCCCCGGCGACACCCAGCTGGTCGAGCGCGTGGTGGACCGCGCCGGCCGGGGCCGGATGCCGCTGCTGGACCACGGCGCGGCGCTGATCGACACCACCTACATCGACAACGCCGCCGAGGCGATCGTGCGGGCGCTGGAGCGCATCGAGTGGTCGCACGGGCAGGCGCTCGTGGTGACGAACGGCCAGCCGCGCACCGTGGGCGAGCTGATCTCCGGGTTCTGCCGCGCGGCGGGCGTGCAGCCGCCCACCCGGCGGGTCCCCGGCGCAGTGGCGCGCGTCGCCGGGAAGCTCATCGAGAAGCTCTGGGCGCTGCGGCCGGGGGCCGACGAGCCGCCGATGACGGCGTTCCTGGCCGAGCAGCTGTCCACGGCGCACTGGTTCGACCAGCAGACCACCCGCGAGGTGCTCGACTGGTCGCCGGCCGTGACGATCGAGGAGGGCATGCGGCGGCTGGCCGAGTACTACCGCACGCACCCGCTGGGCGCCCACGACGCCCCGCAGCCGGACACCGGTTCCACCGCGGCCGACGCCGCCTGAGTCGGCACCCGCCGGGCCGGCACCTTCTGGGCCGGCGTCGCGGGTGCCGGCGCCCCGCCGCGTCCGGTCAGAACCGGGCGTTGCGGGGCGCGCGCTGGCAGGCCGGGCAGCGGTAGGAGGAGCGGTTCATGAACTGCTCGCGCACGATCAGCGCCGCCCGGCCCTCCTCGGCGCACCGGGGGCAGGGCCGGCCGGAGCGGCCGTAGGCGTTGAGGTCGCGGGCGAAGTAGCCCGACTCCCCGTTGACGTTGACGTAGAGGGAGTCGAAGCTCGTCCCGCCGGCCGCGAGGGCCCGGTCCATCACCGCCCGGACCGCCGCGAGCACCCGGTGCGTCTCGGGGCGCCGGAGCGTGTCGGTGGGGCGGGCCCAGTGCAGGCGCGCCTGCCACAGCGCCTCGTCGGCGTAGATGTTGCCGATCCCCGAAACCATGGCCTGGTCCAGCAGGGCCCGCTTGAGCCCGGTGCGGCGCCGGCGCAGCCGGTCGTGCAGGAGGTCGGCGTCGAAGGCCGGGTCCAGGGGGTCGCGGGCGATGTGGGCCGCGCGGGTGGGCACGGCCGCCAGCCCCGTGGCGGAGCGTCCGCCCGGGGCGCCGTCGTCGGTGGGCACGAGCCGGTCCAGGAGCATGCCGCCGAAGATCCGCTGGTCCACGAAGCGCAGCTCGGCCGGGGTGCCGGGGCGCTCGGACAGGCTCAGCCGCACCTTGAGGTGCTTCTCCGCGGGCAGCCCGGCGTCCTTGACGAGCAGCTGCCCGCTCATCCCCAGGTGCACCAGCAGGGCTTCCTGGGGCGTGTCCCCGGCCGGCCCGGTCAGCGGCAGCCAGAGGAACTTGCCGCGGCGCACGGCGTCGCCGACCACCGCGCCCTCGAGCTCGTGGGCGAAGGCGACCGGACCGGCCTCGTGCCGGCGCACCGAGCGGGGGTCGAGGACCTGCACGGCCTCGATCCGGCGGCCCACGACCCAGCGCTCCACGCCGCGGCGGACGACCTCGACCTCGGGCAGCTCAGGCACGGGCGCCCCGCGTTCCCGGCTCAGGCACCGCTGCGGGCCACCAGGGCCGCGTAGGCCTGCGCGGCGGCGGAGCGCTCGGCCTCCTTCTTCGTGGTGCCGGTGCCGGTGCCGTGGTCCTTGCCGCCGATGAGCAGGTGCGCCTCGTAGCGGCGGTCGTGGTCCGGGCCGGTGCCCTCCACGGCGTAGCGGACGGGTCCCAGGCAGCGGGCCGCGGCGAGCTCCTGGATCTCGGTCTTCCAGTCGCGGCCCTCGGTCATCACGAAGCCGTCCTCGAGCAGCGGCACGACCAGGCGCAGCACGAAGTCGCGGGCGGCCTCCAGCCCCGAGCACACGTACACGGCGCCGATCAGCGCCTCCATGGTGTCGGCGAGGATCGAGGCCTTCTCGTGGCCCCTGGTCCGCACCTCGCCCTTGCCCAGACGGATGTGCGCGCCCACGTCGAGGGAGCGCGCGAGGTCGGCGAGGGTGCGGGTGCTCACCACCGCCGCGCGGATCTTGGCGAGGTTGCCCTCGGAGTCGTCGGGGTAGCGGTGGAAGATCTCGTCGGTGACCGCCAGTCCCAGCACGGAGTCGCCGAGGAACTCGAGCCGTTCGTTGTGGCCCTGTCCCTCGTGCTCGTACGCGTAGGAGCGGTGGGTCAGCGCAAGACGGAGCGTCTCGGCGTCGATGTCGACGCCGAGACGCTCCAGCAGGTCCTGAGGGTTGGCGGTGGTGGTCACCGTGGTCAGGCGTCGGCCACCTTGCGGCCCTTGTACTCCAGGAACAGCGCGGTCCCCGCGGAGTCGGTCACGACCTTGGCCTGGTGCGGCAGGCTGTAGGTGACCTTGCCGTTCTCGACGGTCTTGACCAGCTTCGGCGCGGTCGCCTTCCACTGGGAACGGCGTGCACGGGTGTTGGCACGGGACATCTTCCGCTTGGGAACAGCCACGGCTATCTCTCTTCTCTCGTATCGGTCGTCTTCTCCGAGGTGTCCTGCTCGAGCAGGCCCGACAGGGCGCTCCAGCGAGGATCGAGCACCTCGTGGTGGTGTCCCGGGTCGTCCTCCAGGCGCGCGCCGCACTGGGCGCACAACCCCTGGCAGTCCTCCCGGCACACCGGTTGGAACGGCAGCTGAGTGATCACTGCGTCCCGAAGCATGGGCTCGAGGTCGATCGTCTCGTCCTGAACTTCATACATCTGGTCGTCCTCGACGTCCTCCCCACCGGTGGTGGCGGCGTCGAAGAGGTACAGCTCCTGCACGTCGACGTCCAGATCGTAGTCGATCGGGTCGAGGCATCGGCTGCACTCGCCGTGGATGTCCACGGCAGCCGTGCCGGACACCAGGATCCCGTCGTGGACGGACTCCAGCCGGAGGTCCAGCTCGATGTCCGAACCCTCCGGGGCGCCGATGAGTGCGTTGCCGAAGTCCTTCGGCGCGGGCACCACCTTCTCCAGTCGTCGCATCGTCCCCGGGCGGTGCTCGAGGTCCCTGACATCGATGATGAGGGGCGAACTGTTCTCGCGACTGATGACGATCTCCTGGTGAAATTCTGGCCGACAGGCCATGGTAGCGCGCCCCGCCGCCCGTTCTCAAACGGGACGCGCCCCGGCGGCCCCGGACGGTACCGGCGGGCTCAGCCCCGCAGGGCGCGCAGCACAGGCCCGGGCACGAAGCCGGAGACGTCCCCGCCGAGCCCTTGGACCTCCTTGACGAGGGTGGACGACAGGTGCAGGAACTGCGGGTCCCCCGCCAGGAACACGGTCTCGACCCGGGTGAGGTCGCGGTTCATCGTGGCCATCGGCACCTCGTACGCGTAGTCCTCCCCCGAGCGCAGCCCCTTGACCAGCGCCACCGCGCCCCGCTGCGCCGCGTAGTCCGCGAGCAGGCCTCCGCCCATGGGCTCGACGACGACGCCGGCGATCCCCGCGAGGCTCTCCTCCACCAGGGCCAGCCGCTGCTCGTGGTCGAAGCGGTAGCGCTTGTGCGGGTTCGTGGACACCGCGACCACGACCTCGTCGAAGAGCGCCGCGGCGCGCGCGACGACCTCCACGTGGCCGTTGTGGATGGGGTCGAAGGAGCCGGGGCAGATCGCTCGGTGCATGGGCCCCATCCTAGGCACGCCGCCGCGGGACCCTAGACTGGCGGCCATG
The DNA here is from genome assembly GCF_001027955.1 of Kocuria sp. SM24M-10. Classification (NCBI taxonomy): domain Bacteria; kingdom Bacillati; phylum Actinomycetota; class Actinomycetes; order Micrococcales; family Micrococcaceae; genus Kocuria; species Kocuria sp. SM24M-10. The sequence continues at coordinate 9,732 of NZ_LDNX01000137.1, forward strand.
GATGCCGATGCCGCCGCCCGCACGTCCCGCGCCCCCTGGGAGCGCATGGCCCACGGAGGAGGCATGCTGACCACCGCCGGGGAGCTCTCCGGGACGGTGTTCGAGGAGATGTCGCGGCTGGCCGCCCGGACGGGGGCGATCAACCTGGGCCAGGGCTTCCCGGACGTCGACGGGCCGCCGGAGATGCTCGACGCCGCCGCGGCCGCCCTGCGCGGCGGCGGCAACCAGTACTCCCCGGTGGCGGGGGTGCCGCAGCTGCAGGAGGCCGTCGCCGAGCACCAGCGCCGCTTCTACGGGCTCGAGCCGGACCCGGCCTTCGGCGTCGTCGTGACCGTGGGCGCCTCCGAGGGGCTGGCCGCGAGCCTGCTCGCGTTCCTGCGCCCCGGGGACGAGGTCGTCACCTTCGAGCCGCACTACGACCTCTACGGCGCCGTGGTGGAGTTCGCGGGCGCGCGGCTGGTCACGGTCCCGCTCGAGCCCCCGCGCTTCTCCCCCGACCTCGACCGCCTCGCCGCGGCCTTCGGGCCGCGCACCCGCATGGTGGTCCTCAACGACCCGCACAACCCCACGGGCACCGTGTTCGACGACGCCGTGCTGTCCCGGGTGGTCGAGCTGGCCGAGGAGCACGACTGCGTGGTGGTCACGGACGAGGTCTACGAGCACCTGCGCTACGACGGCGCCCACCGCCCCCTGGCGGCCCTGCCGGGGGCCTTCGAGCGGACCCTCACCGTCTCCTCGGTGGGCAAGACGTTCTCGGCCACGGGCTGGCGCGTGGGCTGGGTGAGCGGACCGGAGCACCTCGTCGGCGCGGTGCGGGCCACCAAGGCGTACTTCACGCACAGCGCCGCCACACCCCTGCAGCTCGGGGCGGCGGCGGCGCTGCGCCTGCCGGACGCCTTCTACGAGGGTCTGGCCGAGGACTTCCGGCAGCGCCGCGACGTGCTCGTGCAGGGGCTGGCCGCCGCGGGCGCCGAGCCGTTCGAGCCGCAGGGCACGTTCTTCGTCGTGGCCGACGTGCGCGCGCTGTGCGAGCGGCACGGCGTCGGGGACGCCACCGCGCTGGCCCCCGTGCTGGCCGAGCGCCCCGGCGTGGTGGGCGTGCCGGTGCCGGCCCTCGCCTCGGCGGCGCACCGGGGCCTGTACGGCACTTGGATGCGCTTCTCCTTCGGCAAGCGCCGGGACCTCCTGGAGCAGGCGGCCCAGCGGCTGGCCGGCTGAGCCGCGGCCGGCCCGTCACACACGGTCAGCACCCTTGGCGCGGCCGCGCCGGGTGGCTAGCGTGGTGCGCACCCACGAGCCCGGTGGAGCGTTCCGGGCGCGGGCCGGCGGCCCGTCGACGGCCGCCGTCGTCAGTGGGGCCGGCACGCGCGGCCGCGGCGACCGGCCCCTCCCGAGAGGTGTGTCCGAAGGGGGAACCATGCCAGCAGGCCAGGGCAAGAACATCCGGCGCGTCACGAGCGTCGACGTGATCCGCAGCAGGCAGGGGGACGGTGACACCGGCTCCTACACGTTCGAGCTGACGCTCGACGACGGCGTGGAGGAGTACCTGCTCGTCGTCCCGGAGAGCGAGGCCAGCACCGTGGCCCGGCTCATCCAGCACAGCAGCTCGATCCAGCTGGACAAGAACACGGACGACCTGGTCTTCGAGAAGTACGGGGACTGAGTCCCGCCCGCGGCGACGGCCGCCGCTGCCGAGGTAGCGGCGGCCGTCGCCGCGGTGCGATCACGGGAGGAGCTCAGATGGTCGCCCGGCGGCCGAGGGCCCGGTAGCAGAAGCCGGCGGCGGCCCAGCGCTCGGGGTCGAGCACGTTGCGCCCGTCCAGGATCTGCGGCACGGCCACCAGCGGGTCCAGCTGCTCGGG
>NZ_LDNX01000138.1:0-6737 GCF_001027955.1 Kocuria sp. SM24M-10
GGCTGGCGGTGACGGGCCCGGGCGGGCCCGGGGACGGGACGACCCGGGCCGCCGACGGCGGGGGCGCCGGCCTGGGCACCCCGAGCGGCTCCTCGCCGACGTCCACCGCCGAGGGCGGGGACGACCGGGCGCGCGCCGGCGGTCCCGGCTCGGGCATGGGCGTGCCGTCCCTGCCCGTCGTCGATCCCTCTCCGGGCCCGTTGACGGAGGCCGCCGCTACCGCCCGGACCGCGGCCCGCGGGCCGATCGGCACGGCGGACGGCGACGCCGCGGACGCCGGGGCGGGGGCACCGGGCCACGACGGCGCCCGGACCGCGGCCTCCTCGAGGACGAACGGAGAAAACGGCGCCGCGGCGGAGCGCACCGGAGCGGACGCGCCGGCGGGGGAGCGTGCCCGCGACGGCGGCAGCACCCCGGACGGGCGGAGTGGCTCCGGCGGCGCCGCGACGGACGGAGGGAGCGGCAGGACACCTGCGCCCCAGGACGGTCCCGCCCCGGCTCCCCGCGACCCGGCCGGACCACCGGTCCAGGACCGGCCCGGCGACCGCCCGGCGGAGCAGCCGGAAATCCCTCCCGCTGACACCCCGGCGTGACGCCGGCGCCCGAGCCGGGACCGTCGGTCCCGGATGTCCCGACCACCGCACAGGGCGCCGACCTTGCACCCGGCGGGAGTGCTCCCGCCGGCGGATCCACCCCCAGCGCCTGAGCCGGGGTTCCGCCGCGCCGTCGGGCCGGCGGAGCACCCGGGGGTGCTCCAAGAAGAGGGCTCGGACATCCGATGCTCGGAGTCGGCTGGGAACTCGCCGTGCGCACGGCAGGGCGGGAAGAGGGCGGCCCCCGGCACCGTTGTCCTGAGCAGTAGTCCACGCCCCCGGCAGAAGGAGCCGCGCCCACGATGCACCAGCACCACAACGGACTGAAGACCGTCCTGCTGCTCGGCGGCCTGTGGGGTGTGCTGCTCGCGATCGGGTGGGTGGTGGCCAGCGGCACGGGCAGCAGCGTCTTCATCTGGGTCTTCGCCCTCCTCGGGCTGGCCTCCACCGCCTACAGCTACTGGAACAGCGACAAGCTGGCGCTCCGGTCCATGCGCGCCATCCCCGTCACGGAGCAGCAGGCCCCCGGGTACCACCGGATCGTGCGAGAGCTGTCCCGGCGGGCGAACCAGCCGATGCCGCGGCTCTACATCGCCCCGACGATGAGCCCCAACGCCTTCGCGACGGGGCGCGACCCCGAGCACGCGGCCGTGTGCGTGACCGAGGGCATCCTGCAGCTGCTCGACGAGCGGGAGCTGCGCGGCGTCCTGGGCCACGAGCTGATGCACGTGTACAACCGCGACATCCTCACGTCCTCGATCGCTGCGGCCGTCGCCGGCATCATCACCTCCGCGGCCCAGTTCCTGCAGTTCACGGCCATCTTCGGCGGCGGCCGGGATGGCGACCGCGGCAATCCGCTGGTCGGGCTGCTGCTGGCCTTCCTCGCCCCCCTGGCCGCCACGATCATCCAGCTCGCCGTCTCCCGGACCCGCGAGTACGACGCGGACCAGGACGGCGCCCAGCTCACGGGCGACCCGCTGGCCCTCGCCTCGGCCCTGCGCAAGATCGAGGCGGGCACCAGCGCGCGTCCGCTGAACCCGGCGGACCAGAAGCTCGTCAACACCTCGCACCTGATGATCGCCAACCCCTTCCGGGGCGGCGGGGCGTCCAGCCTGTTCCGCACCCACCCGCCGACCGCCGACCGCGTGGCCCGGCTCGAGGGCATGGCCGGGCTGGGCCGCCGCTGAGCGGGCGCGCCGTCACCTGCTGTCCTTCAGCGGCCGGCGCGGTCGTGTCGTTACCTGAGGACCGGTGCCGGAGACCTCCATCGGGTATGACGACGCCCCGTCTGCCGCACGGCAGGCGGGGCGTCGTCGTCAACGCTCGAGCGTCTCCTCGGCGTGCTCGAGCAGCTCGGCCATCATGCTGAGCACCGCGTGCCGCTCCAGGGCGTTGATCGCTGCGGGATCCGTCCGGTACCTGGTCGACAGCGCGGTGTGGAAGCTGCGGATCTCGTCGAGCCGGTGCGCAGTGATCATGCACCGACCGTAGCTCCGGGCGGAGCCGCCGACCAGACGTGCCGCGGTGACCGTCCGACGCCGCGGCGCCCCTCCGGGGCTGGCGCCCGGGCTCAGCGGTAGTTGATGAACTGCAGGTCGACCTCGAGGTCCGAGCCCTTGAGCAGGGCGATCACGTCCTGCAGGTCGTCGCGGGACTTGGAGGACACCCGCAGTTCGTCGCCCTGGATGGTGGCCTTCACACCCTTGGGGCCCTCGTCGCGGATGAGCTTGGTGATCTTCTTCGCCTGGTCCTGGGCGATGCCCTCCTTGACGGAGGCCTCGATCCGGTACTCCTTGCCGGAGGCGAAGGGATCTCCGGCGTCGAGGGACTTCAGGGAGATGCCGCGCTTGACGAGCTTCGACTGGAAGACGTCGAGCACCGCGGTGACCCGCTCCTCCGAGTTGGCCTTCATGAGGATCTTCTCGCCGGAGAAGTCGATCTCCGCCCCCACGCCCTTGAAGTCGTAGCGCTGGGCGATCTCCTTCTGCGCCTGGTTCAGGGCGTTGGACACCTCCTGCTTGTCCACCTTGCTGACGACGTCGAACGAGGAATCGCTGGCCATTATGCCTCCCGGACTGTGGGCTGTGAGCTGTGGGGCGGGCGACGTGCGTCCCGCCGGACTGGGCGCCAGTCTAACGGGCGGTCCCCGTCACCGTTTCGTGATCCGAACCCAAGGATCCGTCCAGGTCGGCCTTCGAGGATGGCGGCATGAGCACCTCCCAGGACCCCGACGACGTGGTGCCCGGTGCGGCTCGGAGCCTGCGCGGGACCGCCGTCGCGGCCACCGCGCTGGCGGCCGCCCTGCTGATGGGCATCGGGATCGGCCCCGCCGCGGCCGACGCGACCGCCGCTGCGGGGAGCGCGGTCGCCACGGCCCCGGCGGCGATCGGACCCGAGGCCGCGGAGCGGCTGGCCGGGATCGCCGAGGACCTCGCGGAGGCCGTCACCCACGGGGAGATCACCACCCAGCAGGCCGAGCGCTTCCTTCTGCAGGTCCACCACCGCATCGTGTCCTGAGCCCGCCGGGCGTGGTCCGGGCAATTTCGCATCCCGCCCGATCTTCTGTACTGTTGAAGTGCTCCCGCACGCGGGGGTCGCACCCCGGCAGATTACCCGAGCGGCCAAAGGGGGCTGACTGTAAATCAGCTGGCATTGCCTACGGGGGTTCGAATCCCTCATCTGCCACACCGAGATGTCGCAGGACATCGAAAGCACCCCGGACCACAGGTCCGGGGTGCTTTTTCGTGCCGGGGCGCTGATGGTCCGGTCGTTGCCGAGGGCGTCACCGTGAGCAACCTGGTCACGGCCGCCGACCACCTCCACGACATGAGCGGGCACTTCAACTCCGTCGTGGCCGACGCGGGGACCGCCGCCCGGCACGAGACGGTGCAGACCGACCTGGAGCACGCCATCGTGCACGCCGACACCACGGGCCCGGCGCGCGACGACTGGAACGCCGTGCTCGGGTCGCAGCAGGGCTGGGCCGATGCCCCGGGAACGCGGAGGCCTGCTCACCGGCACCGCCGACTGGACCGGCGCCGAGGGCGACTCTGCCTCCGGCGTGAACCAGGGCATCAACATGCAGACGGCCGAGGAGACCGGACCCGGTGCCGGCGTGCTCGCCGCGCTGCTGGCCTCCGTCGCGGCCGTCGCCGGGGCCGTGGCCTTCCGGATGCGCCGCGCCCGCGCCTGATCCCGCTAGGCTAAGACGCCCTGGTGCCGCGCTCGCGCGGCACCAGGGCGCAGTCGTCTGCCGACCCGAGCACGGAGGCCTCCCGCATGGACCCCACGCAGCAACAGGCACCGCGCCGCCGGTCCGGGGCGCGCTGGGCGGCCGCGGCCGGGGGCCTCGGCGCCGTGGCGGTCCTGTCCACGGTGCTGCTGACGGACCCGCTCGGCGCGGCCCCGCCGGAGCCCGTCCCACCGGCTCCCGCCGCGTCCGCCACCGCGGCGCCCACCCCGGGTCCGACCGCCGTGGCCGCGCAGGAGCCGGGCGACTCCCGCCCGGAGGCCGCTGCGCCCGTCCGGCTGCGGGTCGACGACGCCCGGCTCGACGTGGCGGTGCTGCCCCTGGCCCCCAGCGAGCAGGAGCTGGCCACCGAGATGCTGGTCCCCCCGGACACCCTGGACGGCTACTGGCTCACCCCGTACGGCATGCCGGGGGAGGGCTCGGAGAACACCACGTACATCACGGGGCACAGCTGGGAGGGCCGTGACGCCCCGTTCAACCGGCTGAGCGACCCCGGCCTCGTGGGGAGCGAGATCGAGCTGGAGACGGAGAACGGGACCCTCGAGTATAGGGTGGACTCCGTGGTGACCCACGACAAGAACACCCTCAAGGACAGCGACATCTGGCGGATCGTGCCGGACCGGCTGGTCGTCGTCAGCTGCTACACCGAGGACCTGTGGGGCAAGAACGTCGTGCTCACGGCCTCGCCGGTGCCGTCGGGGCAGGCCTGAGGACAGCCGGGGCGCTCAGCACAGCGCGGCTCGCACCCGGGGCACCACCTCGGTGCCGAGCAGCGTGATCGCCTCGAGCGCCAGGTGGTGGGGAACGCCGCCCGCGTCCATCCGCAGCAGCAGCCGCTCGTGGCCCAGCGCCTGCTGCTGGGCCACGATCTTCGCGACGACCTCGTCCACGTCCCCCACCACGAGGGAGCCGTCCGGGGCGCACTGCCGGTCGTACTCCTCGCGGGTCCACCGAGGATCGCGCGCGAGGACGGGGCCGTGGCTGCGGGCCCCCGCCGCGAAGTAGGGATAGCTGAGCTCACGCGCCTGCTCGGCGGTGCGGGCGACGAACCCGGGGACGTTGAGGCCCACCGGGGTGTCCGGGTCCCGGCCGGACTGCTCGAGGGCCTGGCGGTAGGCCGCCACGGCCGGGAGCGCCTCGGCGAGGAGCCCGTGCGTGCGCAGCAGGGCCAGGGGAAGGCCCAGCACCCCCGCGCGGATCACCGAGTGCAGGGTCCCGGAGGAGCCCACCCACACCGGGAGCCGCGCCTGCAGCGGGCGCGGCTGGAGGTCGAGCTCGGCCTCCCGGCCGGCGAGCCGGCCGTCGAAGGTCGAGGGGTTCGTCTCCAGCAGCTCCAGCAGCTGGAGCAGCTTCTGCTCGAACAGGGCGTCGTGGTCCGCGTCCTCCAGCCCCAGGGCGCGCAGCACGCGTGCGGACGCGCCGCGGCCCACGACCATCTCGGCGCGCCCGCCCGAGATGTTGTCCAGCATCGCGATCTGCTCGTAGAGCTGCACGGGGTTGCCGGCGGTGAGCACGGACACGGCGGTGGTGAGGCGCAGCAGGCTGGTGCGGCCGGCGATCGCGGACAGCAGCACCACCGGTGAGGCGGCCACCACGTCCGTTCCGTGGTTCTCCCCGACGCCCATGACCGTCAGGCCGGCGCGCTCGGCGGCCTCGGCCTGCTCCCGGCGTGAGCCGGCCATGATGATGGTGTCGGGCCGGGCGCCGGTGACGGGATCCTGGACGACCTCGCCGAGGGAGAAGATGCCGATCTCGAATGCCATGGTGCGCCTCCGCCCGTCCCGCTCGTGGCCCCCAGTGTAGGAGCAGCGCGGGCCCGTCTTGAGCCACGAGTGAAATCCGGTGCCGCCCGGGTGGCCCGGCCCCTACGCTGGATCCCATGGCTACCGTTGACATCACCCAGGACACCCTGGGCCAGACCATCGCCGAGAACGACATCGTCCTGCTCGACTGGTGGGCCGAGTGGTGCGGACCGTGCAAGCAGTTCGCGCCCACCTACGAGGCCGCCTCCGAGAAGCACGAGGACATCGTCTTCGGGAAGGTCGACACCGAGGACCAGCAGATGCTCGCCGCCTCGGCGCAGATCTCCTCGATCCCCACGCTCATGGCCTTCCGCGAGGGCATCCTCGTGTTCTCCCAGCCCGGCGCGCTGCCCTCTTCCGCTCTCGACCAGGTGATCGACGCCGTCAAGGGCCTCGACATGGAGGAGGTCCGCGCGGAGGTCGCCAAGCAGTCCCAGGACGTCGTGGGCGGGACGCGAGCCCGGGACGCGTGGGTCAGGCGACGCCGGCGACGCCGAACAGCGAGCCGAGCGCGAAGGTGGCCACCAGGGCCAGCGCCCCGCCGACCACCACGCGCACCACCGCGCGGCCGCGCTGCGGGGTGCCGCCGAGCTGGGCGCCCAGCCAGCCGGTGACGGCCAGGGCGGCGAGCACGGCGGCGAAGGTGACCGGGATCCGCCAGGCCTCCGGCGGCAGGAGGATCGCCAGCATGGGCAGCATCGCCCCGACGAGGAAGGACAGCGCCGAGGCGACCGCCGCGCCCCACGGGCTGACGATGTCCTCCTGGTCGATGTTGAGCTCCGCGTCCAGGTGCGCGGCCAGGGCGTCGTGCTCGGTGAGCTCCTGCGCCACCTGTTGGGCCGTGCCGACGGACAGGCCCTTGGCCCGGTAGATCTCGGCGAGCTCGCGGAGCTCGGCCTCGGGCATGTCGAGCAGCTCCTGCTTCTCCTTCTCGATGAGGGCCCGGTGGGAGTCCGCCTGGCTGGACACGGACACGTACTCGCCCTGGGCCATGGACAGGGCGCCGCCGACCAGGGCGGCGCCCCCGGCCAGGACGATCGCGCTGGTGCTCGTCGTGGCGCCGGCCACGCCCACCACGACCGCGGCCAAGGG
>NZ_LDNX01000139.1:0-1809 GCF_001027955.1 Kocuria sp. SM24M-10
TGGGCCTCTCCCCGGAGGCCGCCCGGCGGCTCTCCGCGCTGACCCCTGCCACCTACACCGGCATCGCCACCGAGCTCGTGCGCTACCTCTGACATCGCGCCGGACAACCCGCTCCGCCGGAGGGCGTGACCGCGGCCGGGTCCGCCCGGGCCGCCCAGGTGGGCGGCCCGCCGCCGGCTCCCAGAGCGGAGGGGACGCCCACGACCGCTGCTACGGCGAAGGCCCTTCTGGGACCGTGCTCCTGGCGCCGGTCAGGCGTCCGCGTGGCCCGTCCGGCCGGGCCAACCGGGTGTCCGAAGCCGGCGCCGGAGCGTGCTGCCGGGCCGCGAGCCGGTGAACTCGCCCTCCGCGCCGCACGCCGCGACCCAGCCGGGGGCGTCCCCGCCGAGCACGTGGGCGGCGTGGGCGTAGGCTTGGGCCTCCACCGCGCTCCGCGCGGCCACGACGACACGGTCCCACGGGCTCTCCACGGCGGCACCGGTGACCGGGTTGACCAGGGCGCTCCCCGGCCGGGAAAGCACGGCGAGACCATGGTGGCCCGTCGTCAGGAGGCCGGCCCAGGCGGCGGCGCCCAGGGCCGGATCGAGGTCCGGGTCCAGAGCGAAGCCTGGGGTCGCGGCCAGGGCGGCGGCCTCGGCGGCAGGGCCGGCCACCGCCAGCACCCCGCCGGTACGGGCAACGAGCCCGTGGCCGGGGAAGGCATCGGTGAAGAGCCGGACCGTGCGGTCCGCGGCCCAGGCGCCGGCGACCTCGGCGAGATCCAGGACGGTGCCCTGCCGCATCCGCAGGCGGCGGGCGGGCAGGTCGAGGTCGAGGTGGGCGATTCCCGGGGCCGGGCGGGCCGGCAGACCGTCCTGGGCACGCCAGGCGGCGTCGCCGGTGGTGGGGTCGACCAGTCCGCTGGTGAGGCGGGTGGCCCGCAGCGCCGCGGCGAGGATCTGCGCGAGCACGGGACCGACGACCACGTCGACGTCCTCGTGCTCGGCGAACCGGTTCAGCAGGGACAGCTCCGAGTCGATGCGCTCGGGCGCCACGGCCGCGGAGACCTCGCGGTGGACGCGCTCGGCCAGCCGCCGGGCCTCCTCCTGGAGGTCCGGGGCGGGGGCGCGGACGGTGTCCCGGCTCGGCGCCCCGGGCGGGGTGGGGGTGGACATGGCCGTCTCCTGGCGGTCTCGTGTCGGCGCGTGCCGGAGGACGCGGAAGGCCCTGCGCGACAACGGGCAGGTGGTGCCGAGCATACGCGCGGCTGGGCCCGCCGGACGGTGACGTGACCGCTCGTTACCTGACCGTCATCGCGGCGGAGCGGGGGCGCCCCGGTCCGGTCGCCGGCACCGGCGGGCCGGCGGGGATCCCGGCGCCGCCGTCCCGCCCGCCGGCCGCCGCGGTCCAGCGCAGCACGTCGGCCGGGCGGTTGGAGGTCAGCTGCTGGATGCCCAGGGCGCGGCACAGGTCCACGTCCCGCGCCGTGTCGATCGTCCAGGCCCGCAGCACGCGCCCGTCGGCGGCCCACCGGCGCACCAGGTCGGGCCGGGCGCGGACGAAGTCGATGCCGGGTCCCACGATGTCCACGAGCCCGGTCGCGATGACGGGCAGCGCCGGGGGCACCACGAGCCGCATCCCGGCGTGCAGCACGGCGGCGGTCGTACGGTTCACGCGCAGGCTCTCCCGGACCGTGCGGCGGGTGGTGGTCTCCACCAGCTGGCACACGTGGCCGGCGGGCACCGTCTCGAGCAGGTGGCGGACGGCGTCGGGGTGGAAGCTCATCAGCGAGACCGTGATCCGGCCCAGCCGGCCGGTCTCGGGGTCCCA
>NZ_LDNX01000014.1:0-20374 GCF_001027955.1 Kocuria sp. SM24M-10
GCCTCGGGGCGGCTCGTCGCCGTCCCCTGGGGTGGCCTCCAGCTCGAGGCCACCGACTGACAGCACCGCGACGCCCTCACCACCTCGACCGCCCTCAGTCCGCCCGCACCGGGACTCGTTCTCGGGTCTGCCAGGGGACGTCGAGTCGGTTGGCGCACTGTCAGCAGGACGAACGCCGACAATGACCCTCTGGAATACCGGCGGCGCTCGAGGAGTTCTGGTCGGTGTCCACTCCCCGCTGATTCCTTGTGAAGGAGCATGCTTCCGCGCATGGCCACCGATTACGACACCCCGCGCACCCGCCCCGAGGACGAGCCGGCCAACGAGTCCCTGGAGGCGATCCGGGCCCGTACCAGTACGACGACCCAGGTCCCCTCGATCGACCTCGAGGACGCCGACACCGCCGAGGGCATCGACCTGCCCGGTGCTGACCTCTCCCACGAGGAGCTCACCGTGGCCGTGGTGCCGCAGCAGGCCGACGAGTTCACCTGCGCCTCCTGCTTCCTGGTCCACCACCGCTCCCAGCTCGCCCGCCAGCACGACGGGCTGCTGTACTGCACCGACTGCGAGAGCTGAACTTTCTCGGCTCCCGCGCCGTCGTCATTGCGCCGTTTCCTGCTCAGCGGGACGGCCGCTCACAAGCTGTCAGCGGCCTTCGTCCGGGGCAGCACGGCTCGTGGGGCGAGCCCGTCACCGTAGACGACGGAGCCGGAGCGGAACAGCTGCATCGCGGCGAGCGGGCGGCGAGGGGGACGTCGAAGACGACCCGCACGATCGCCGCACCCGAGTCCCTGGTGGCCAGGCTGCTCGCGCAGGAGGAGATGGACATCGCGAAGATCAGCGGCCCGAGAATCACTCCGGCTCCCCCGTGCGAGCTGGACGGTGTTGGTTCCCGGGCGGGACCTCCCCGGAGGACGCACCTCCAGCACCTCGATGCTAACCTACGAGTTATAGGAAAACATTGAGTGATTGAAGGTTGGGATGCGGGCAGGTCTTTCTCCCGAACGGATCGTCGAGGCCGCTCTCGACCTGGCGGACACCACTGGCTTCGCCCACGTCACCGTCTCCTCGGTGGCCCGGCACGTCGGGGTGCGCTCGGCCAGCCTGTACTCGCACATCGAGGACCTGCACGACCTGAGGACGAGGATGGCGCTGCGGGCCCTGGAGGAGCTGGCCCAGCGGGCATCGGAGTCCTTGGCGGGGCGGTCCGGGTCCGACGCACTGGCCGCGCTCGGCAACGTGTACCGCGACTACGCCCACGAGCACCCCGGACGCTTCGCCGCCGCCCGGTTCCCGCTGGACAGCGACACCGCCATGGTCAGCGCCGGGCCACGGCACGCGGCGCTGACCCGGGCCGTCCTGCGCGGCTATGCCGTCCCCGAGTCCGAGCAGCCCCATGCGGTGCGGCTGCTCGGCAGCACCTTCCTGGGCTACGTCACGCTGGAGCTCAGCACGGGCTTCAGCCACAGCGCGCCGGACAGCCAGGCCAGCTGGAGGCGCATCCTCGAGGTCCTCGACCACACCCTGCGCCACTGGCCCGGTTCCTGAACCGCCATTGCCGGACACGACACACCACGGGAGCACCATGCCGATCCCCGACCGACACTGCACCGCACCCGTCACCGAGGAGCTCCTCCACGGCGTCCTAGAGCTGGAGCGCACGGACGACGGGGTGATCCCGCACCGCCTCCCCGCCCGGGCCAGGAACCAGGCACAGGACCCGCAACTGGCCATGGCCGAGTCCCAGCCCTCGGGAGCGCGGCTGCTCTTCGCGACCGAGGCGAACCGCGTCGAGCTCCGAGGGCGCGCCACACGCTTCCGGTACGAAGGAGCGCCGCCACGCCCTGCCGGCGTCTTCGATCTGCTCATCGACGGCCACCACGCCCGGCAGGCCGAACTCGAGGCCGCGACCGTGGTGAGCATCGACATGACCACCGGCGACCGCCGGCTCGTGCCGGGCGAGATCGGCGGCGTCGTCTTCGACGACCTGCCCCAGGGGCCCAAGACGGTCGAGCTGTGGCTGCCGCACAACGAGACCGTGGAACTGGTCGAGATCCGCTCCGACGCCCCCGTCCGGCCGATCCGGGACCCGCGCCCGGTGTGGGTGCACCACGGCAGTTCGATCAGCCACGGTTCGAACGCGGTGCATCCCACCGGCACCTGGCCGGCGGTCGCCGCGCGGCGCGCCGGCCTCAATCTGCTCAACCTCGGCTTCGGGGGCAGCGCGCTGCTCGACCCGTTCACCGCTCGCACCATCGCCGACACCCCGGCCGAGCTGATCAGCGTCAAGGTCGGCATCAACCTGGTCAATCTCGACCTGATGCGGCTGCGGGCCTTCGGCCCCGCGGTGCACGGGTTCCTCGACACGATCCGCGACGGCCACCCGCACACCCCGCTGCTGGTGATCTCCCCCATCCTGTGCCCGATCCACGAACACACCCCAGGACCCGGCGCCTTCGACCCCGAAGCCCTGGCCAGGGGTGACGTGCGTTTCCAGGCGACCGGCGACCCCGGCGAGGTCACCGCCGGCAAGCTCACCCTGACGGTCGTCCGCGAGCACCTGGCACGGATCGTCACGGAGCGGGCGCACGAGGATCCGCACCTGTTCTACCTCGACGGCCGCGAGCTCTACGGAGAGTCCGACGCGCGGGAACTCCCCCTGCCCGACGCCCTCCACCCCGACGCCACCACGCACCGGCGGATCGGCCGGCGCTTCGCCGACCTCGCACTCAGCCCGGGGGCGCCCCTGGGCACCGACCGGCGCCCGGACGGCCCCGGATCCTGAGATCACGAGCCGGCACCGGTTCGGCCCGTCCGTCTCCAACGCTCGACGTCACGCAGCATCCGTGACCGTCCGCGCAGCCCGCTCCACCATCAGCGTGGAGAAACTCTCACTGGCCGGTCCTCGCCATGATGGTCCGGTTCCTGGGCGCGGGCCGAGACCAGAGCGAAGTTCATGGGGACTCCAGCCGCGCAACGACTTCCACGACGGACCGCTAGCACGACGGGCACCGAGCAGCGATGAGCGGCCCGAACCGCGTCACTCCTGCGGGCAGAGGACCGAGGGTGGTCGTCATCTCCCGGACGACTCGCCACGACGGCAGGCGCCACTCGAACGACGCACGGTCCTCGGGAACGAAGTCCAGGCGGGCGTACGGGCGACCGGCATAGCTGTTGGCAACCGTCCAGTAACTGTCGAAGAGCGCTGACAGGCTCGTTCCCAGCGCGTACACCGGCCGGCGCACTCCCCCGCTGGTGAGGAAGCCGACGACGAACCCCTCCGACCCAAGTCCCGCGATGAGCGGAGGCACTTCAAAGGCATGGACCCAGCCGGGCACGAGAAAGTCGCAGGGCACCGGCACGACATGGGCGGGCACCAGGGCCTCACCCAGCAGGTAGGTAGCGCGAGACCGGTGTGCGCCGTCGAGAATCACCGGGCACGCGTCAGAGGTGACGTGCACCGGTACACGGACCCGGTCCACGCGGATGTCGGCCACGAGCTTCTGGAGGCGTGCACTCTCGCACACCTCGTGCCACACCAGAGAGTCGACAGGGAGCATCACACTATCCACGGCACCGCCTCGGAGTATGCCCGGACCTTGACAGATCGGGCAGGGCCCGGGTCCATGTGAACTGCGGAAGAACCATCAAGCGCTCATCGCTGACGGCAGACCCAGGACAGGCGCACGGTGGTGGCCGAGCACCCGACCCCGACGACGACGTCGCGGCCGTCGCCGTCGACGTCACCGGGCGGACGCGGGTACTTCTGGGCGTAGGAGAACATCGGCTGAGCCGCCGCGGTAGTCACGGCCTCGACCGCCGGAGGATCGAGGCACGGACGGCGTGATCCGCCCCTGCACCTGCCACCCCGCTGGCTGCCGGCATCCTCGCGCAGGCGCCGGTGGGCACCCGCTCGAACCAGGACTGCTTCATCTTGGATCCCCCAGATCCTGCAAGGCGGTCACCGCGAGCATCACCAGTGAGCCGTTCGGGGAGGTCCAGTGGCTTCCGCGCTGCACAGCCGACGCCACAGGCTCCCTCTCGAGCACCTGGCCATTCCGCCCCGATGACCACACCCAGCGCCTCTGTCCATCCGGCGCTGACCTGCTATGACAACCGTAAAGCCACACCCGGCCGCTCAGTCAGCCCATCACCCAGATCCCAGATATATGACGAAGGCAAACAAGGGACCGCGCCTCGCCCTCCGGACGAATACGGCGATAGGTGACAACCCGTCACCCATCGGTGCGGCCGCCCCACCGCTCTTCCCATCGCACGGCATGCCGGGAAAGATCTGGCCATGGACCTTCCCCGCATCTTCACCATTCGTGAGAGCACGCACCGGATCCACAACCCGCTGACCGCGCAGAAGCTCGCAGCCCTGGGTGAATCACTCCATCTCGCCCCCGGGACACGGGTGCTCGACCTGGCCAGCGGCTCGGGCGAGATGCTGTGCACCTGGGCACGCGACCTGGGTTTCACCGGCACCGGGGTGGACATCAGCACGGTCTTCACCGGGCAGGCCCAGGCCCGCGCCGCCGAACTCGGCGTCGCCGACCGGGTCCTGTTCGTCCACGGCGACGCCACCGGCCACGTCGCGGACCAGCCGGTCGACCTCGCCGCTTGTGTCGGTGCCACCTGGATCGGCAACGGCGTCGCCGGCACCGCCGAGTTGCTCGAGCGCAGCCTCCGCCCCGGAGGGCTGATGCTGATCGGCGAGCCTTACTGGCGGCGGATCCCACCGGACGAGGAGACCGCCCAGGCATGCCACGCCACCGGCATCGATGATTTCCTGCTC
Organism: Kocuria sp. SM24M-10; assembly: GCF_001027955.1. Classification (NCBI taxonomy): domain Bacteria; kingdom Bacillati; phylum Actinomycetota; class Actinomycetes; order Micrococcales; family Micrococcaceae; genus Kocuria; species Kocuria sp. SM24M-10. The sequence goes on from NZ_LDNX01000014.1 coordinate 4,799, forward strand.
CTGCCGGAACTGATGGCACAGTTCCAGGATCTCGGATACGACGTCGTGGAGATGATGTTGGCCGACCCGGACAGCTGGGACCGCTACACCGCGGCCCAGTGGCTCAACCTGCGCCGCTGACTCGACCAGAACCCGGAGGACGAGCTGGCCACCGAGGTACGGGAAGAACTCACCGCCGAGCCTGCTCGGTATGCACGCTCCACACGTGAGTACCTCGGCTGGGGAGTCTTCGCTCTGCTGAAACGTTGAGTTCTCGGGACTGCTACATGCCGAGACGACACCTCGGTCGGCTCGATGGGCCGGTCGCGTACGAGACCTTGATGAAGCCCGCCGTGACTCCCACGGCATGAGACCCCTTGTCACCTATCGGTGCGGCAGTCCCCTTCAGTGTCGGCCTCGTGTGACGACCGCTCACCAGCCATGCGTGCACCGCAGGGGGCAGGACCTTCCTCCCATCGATGGTGGCGGTGGCCCCGCATGTGCTGGGACGGGACCGTCCGACGAACAGGTCAGGTGCGGCGGTGGGCCTCGGCCGCTGAGCGGGCCAGGCGGCGGCCGACCTCGATCGGGGACCGGGGGCTGCCGCGCAGGAAGGCGGCCAGGGCTCCGCTGTAGGCCACCAGGACCTCGTCGGCCAGCTCCTGGGCACGGTCCCCGGCGAGCGGGCGGGACAGGTGCAGGAGCCGGTCGGCGAGCAGGGCGGTGTCCGCGGCCAGGACCTCGGTGATCTCGTCGGGTGCCTCCGGGAGCTCGGTGGCCGCGGCCAGGAAGGCGCACCAGCGTGACGGGTGGCGCTGGTCGCCCCGGTAGGAGACCAGGGCGTCGAACACCGCCAGCAGCCGGGCCATGTCATCGTCGGCCGCCACGATGTGCTGGTCCCAGACCGCCCGCCAGTCCGCCAGCCGGCCCCGCAGCGTTTCGGCGACCAGGGCGTCCTTGCTGCCGAAGTGCGCGTACAGGGTGGCGGCGGAGACTTCTGCCTCGCGCAGCAGCTCATCGACCGGTGTGGTGCGGATGCCGCGGTCGAACAGCACGCGGTCGGCCGCCTGGAGCAGCCGGTCGCGCGCGGGGAGTCTCCGGGCAGTCGTCACCCTCCCAGTGTAGGGACCTCCTTCCAGAACGGTCGTTTGGATGTAGCGTAAGGAGCGTTCTGAACGGCGAAATTCGGGAAGGAGGGGCGATGCGCGCTCTGGTGCCCAGCGGTCTGACGCTGACCGCGGCGATCTCCGGGACGGCCCGGGGCTCTGGTGAACCATCGAGGCGACCTCACGGCCGGGTGGCCGGTCCGAGCAGCTCGCGGGTCCTTCCGCCCCAGCACCTCGATGAGCGGCCAGGCCGAGGGACCTGCGAGGCCGATTCCGCCGCGTCCGGCAGCGGCACCGGTGCACGCCGCACCACAAGGAGGCATGCATGACACTCTCCGCAGGCAACCGGATCGGACTGGCCGGAGCGGCGGTGGTCGGGGTCGCCTTCGGCATGGCCCGGTACGCCTACGGCCTGACGCTGCCCGGCGTCCGGGAGGACCTGGAGCTCTCCGAGCTGATGCTCGGGCTGGTCTCCAGCGCCACGTTCGCGGGATATCTGGCCGGCCTGTTGCTCGCCGGGAGGCTCGCGGCCCGCCACGGTTCGCGCGCTCCGACGACCGTGGGCGGGGCCTGCGGTGCCGCCGGTGCGGTGATCGTGACCTCCGCGCAGTCCCCCTGGCTGCTGGCCGTCGGCGTCGTCCTGGCCGGCAGTGCCGGTGGCTGGGTCTGGGCGCCCTACTCCGACATCGTGACCCGTGCGGTGCCCGCGCGGCAGCAACCACGAGCGCTGGCGATCATCACGACCGGCACCAGCGGTGGCCTGCTGCTGCTGGGCGGCCTGGCCGTTCTGGCCGCACTGGGCTCCTGGCGCCTGGTCTGGGCCGGCATCGCCCTGGCCGCGGTGGCCGCCGCAGCCGTGAACCTCCGCCTGGTGCCCCGCACCGGACCGGCTCCACGGTCGAACGCACAGAGCGGTGCCTCCGAGCCGGCGGCAGCGCTACGGGTCCCAGCCGTCTACTCCGTCGTCTACTTCGCGGTCGTCGTCATCTACTTCACCTACGCCGCCGACTCCCTCGACCGCGGCACCCTGCCAGCGGCAGCCGTCCCGGCCCTGTACGCGGCCATCGGCCTCACCGGCATGGTCGGGGTGGCGACCGGGGCGCTCGCGCAACGCATGGGCAGTCTGCGGGTTGCCGCGCTGAGCCTCGTCACGGTCGGCGCGGCGCTGGCGCTGCTCGGCCTGGCCAGCGACTCCCTGGCCGCGACCATGGCCTCGGCGTGCATCTTCGGGGCCGGGTACATGACAGGATCGGCGGTGCTCGCGGTCTGGACCGCCGAGCTGGTGCCCGACCGTGCGGGCGCGGCGTTCACGGCCTGCCTGGTCGTGGGAGCCACCAGCTCCGTGGCCGCCCCGGCCGTCGCCGGTGCGATCATTCCCGGTCTGGGCCTGGGGGCGCTGCTCGTCCTCACCGCCGCGGTGTCGGTGCTCAGCGGGGTGGTACTGATGCTGCACGGGGCCTGGCGCGGGGCCACCACGGCCCGAACCGGACCGTGAACGCTGGCTGCTTCAGGCCACTGTGTGATGGGGCCAGGCCTCAGCCGCCCACGGCGGTGAGCTGCGCCGCCAGCGCAGGCAGGTCCGCAGCCTCCAGATCGGGGCGGGCGAAGTAGACCGGATACCGGGCCCCGGTCCGGTTGATCCAGGCGGTGCGCAGCCCGGCCTGGTGGGCGCCGTGGATGTCCCAGGGGTGCACCGCGATCAACAGCATCTTCTGCGGGTCCGTGCCGCGGTGGGTGACGGCGTAGTCGTAGGAGGACCGGGCCGGTTTCCACGCCGGGGCGTCCTCGACGCTGAGCAGCTCGGAGAAGTGTTCCCGGACCCCGACACTGCTCAGCAGCGACTCGGCGACCTGGGTGGCCCCGTTGGTGAGGGTGACCAGCTCGGCGACCTGACGCAGGGCTTCCACTCCGGGCACCACGTCAGGATGCACGTTCAGGCTCTTCAGGGTGCCCATGATCCGCTCGACGGACTCACCCGGCGCGGTGACCCCGTGTGCACTCAGCAACCGGTGCAGGCTGTCCTGGGCGATCTCGGCGAAGGCCGCGTTGCCCCCGGCAGCCGTCACCGCGAAGCCGTCACGCAGGATGCCGGCGAACCACGTGGCCGCCAGGCCCGCCGGAGCTCCTTCCTGAGCGAACGCCTCGCCGAGCGGCGCCATGTCGGAGAGGGTCTCGTTCACATCGAACACGATCAGGTCCGGGCTGGTCACCATGGTTTCGCCTCAATCCTCGTCGGTGCGGCACACCGCCCCGGGCGGGGCGATGTGCCGCCGAGCCTACGCCGAGCAGGAAAGGCCCGACGGCACTGTGGCCGGTCCCTGTTCGGAGATCAGAGGCTGGAGTGGTCGGCCACGACCTTCTCCAGCTCGTCCTTGCCCTCGGCGAGCATCCGGTCCACGCCGGCCGGGTCCTCTCGGTTGCGGGTGAGCATCTGACCCATGGACCCCCCGCGCACCACGTTGATCTCTCCGCCGATCATGCCCGCCACCGTCGCGGCCGCCACCTCTTCGGGGCTCTCGTAGTCGAAGCCGTGCTGGGCTTCGGCCTCGGAGCTTTCCATCATGGGGGTGTCCGTGGCGCCGGGGAAGACGTTGAGCACGTGCACGCCTTCTCCGTACAGCTCCCGGCGCAGGGCTTCACCGAAGTGGGCGATCCCGGCCTTGGTCGCACCGTAGGTCGCGTAGAACGCCATCCCCAGCAGACCGAACCCGGAGGAGACGTTGACCACCAGCCCCTCGCCCGAGGCCCGCAGCGCCGGCAGGGCCGCACGGGTGAGCAGAATCGGGGCGGTGAGGTTCAGCGCGATCTGCGCCAGCACCTCGGACTCCTCGATCGCCTCCAGCCGGCCGGCGCGGACGTTGCCGGCGTTGTTGATCAGCACGTCGATCCCACCCAGCTGCTCCTGGGCCGCAGCAGCGACCCGGGCCGGGGCGCCGTCAGCGGTCAGGTCGGCAGGGATCACCACCGCCTCACCACCCTTCTCACGCACCAGCGCCGCGACCTCCTCCAGGGGCTCGGAGCGCCGGCCCACCAGCGCCAGGCGTGGCGAGTACTGGGCCAGGTCCAAGGCCAGGGCGCGGCCGATACCGCTGCCGGCACCGGTGAGCAGGATCGATCGGTTGTTCAAATCCATGAGGGTTACCTCCGGTCAGATGTGGGACAGGGCAAGAACGGTCTTCAGGTGCAGATCCGGCAGGGATGGGTGGCCGTACCGGAGAGGCCGACGCGGGCTGCGCCGCACGGCGGTGGCGGCATGCCACCGTGGAACCGGCGAGCCGGCACGACTCAGTCGGCGAGGTGCTCCGCCATCGCCTCGGCGACCGCGGCGGGGGAGTCCTCGGTGGGGATGTGCTTGCCGTCCACCTCCACCAGGTCCGAGCCCGGGATCTCCTCGACGTAGCGGCGGGCGTAGCCGACCTTCTGGAAGTCGTCGTCGCGGCCCCACACCAGACGGGTGGGCAGAGCCGCCTCCTGCAGGGCCGGCACCAGGTCCATCGTGTACCGCGGGGCCGCTGCCGCGGCCAGCGCCGTCCAGGACCGGACCCGGGCCGCATCCCGCCACGGCGTCAGATAGTCGGCCAGCTCCTCCTCCCCCAGCTCCCGCGCCACACTGCCACGGGTGGAAGCGGCCCGAGCGGTGAGCAGGTCCTCCACAGTGGTGGCCGACCGCACCTGCGGGTCCCGGAAGCGCTCGACCGCCGGCACCGGCCAGGAGTCGAACATCACCGAGTTCATCAGCACCAGCCGCCGCACCCGCCCGCTGGTCGCGGCCACGTGCTGGGCGATCCCGCCGCCGATGTCGTGGCCGGCCAGGTCGAACTCCTCCAGCCCCAGGGCGTCCGCCGCGGCCAGCACCGTGTCGGCCAGGGCCGGGACAGTGGCGTGCTCGACGTCGAGCTCTCCGCCGCTGGCACCGAAGCCGGGCAGGTCCAGGGCCAGGCACCGGGCGGCCTCGCCCAGGGCCGGCAGCACCGGCTGCCACACCCGGCTCCAGAAGGTGCCGTGGAGCAGCAGCAGGGGCCGGGCCGACGGGTCCCCGGCGGCCAGGTAGGACAGCTGGGCGCCGTCCACCTCGACGTGTTCGCGGGATACGAGATGGGTCATGTGGTGATCTCCTGTTCCAGTGCGCAGATCGTGAATCCGACGGTGTCGGGATCACCGATCCTCACGTGGGGAATCAATCAGCTTGCTTTGCACCCTACGGGCATCCTGCGCACGAGAAAACCCGGCCAGCCCCTGCGGCACGCAGAATTGTCGGTGCACCTCCCGCCGCCCGCGCGCCTGCTGCCAGGGCGGGGCCACGTCCATGAGCGTGCCGACGACGTCCCAGCCGAGCACCGCGGGAAACCGCGGCGGCAACCGCCGCATCACGTCCCGTCGGCGTCGCCGTCGGGCGGCCCTGAGCCGCTGGACGCGGCGCCGGCGCGCCGGTTACGCGGGGACGTAGTCGAACGTGTCGGGGTCCGGGCCCGTGCGCTCGTCCTTGTTCAGCGCCGTGATCGCCTGGATGTCCGCGTCGGTGAGCTCGAAGTCGAAGAGCTGGAAGTTCTCCTCGACACGCGAGCGGGTGACGGACTTGGGGAACACGATGTCGTTGCGCTGGAGGTGCCAGCGCAGCGTGACCTGAGCGGTCGTCCTGCCCAGGCGCTCGGCGATCGCGGTGATCGCCGGGTCGTCGAGGACCGCTCCCTGAGCGATGGGCGACCACGCCTCGGTCGCGATGCCCTGCTCCGCGTTGTAGGCGCGCACCGTCTCATTGGTCAGGTACGGGTGGACCTCGATCTGGTTCACAGCGGGCTTGACGCCGGTCTCGGCGATGATCCGGTCGAGGTGGGGCACCTGGAAGTTCGAGACGCCGATCGCGCGGGTCAGGCCGGCGTCACGGATCTCGATCATGGCCTTCCACGTCTCGAGGTAGTCGACGTCGATCGTGGGCAGCGGCCAGTGGACGAGGAACAGGTCCATCGGGCCGCCGAGCCGCTCGACGCTCTTCTCGGCCTCGCGCAGCGCGTCGTCACGACGGTGGAAGCTGTTGTTGAGCTTGCTCGTGACGAACACCTCGTCGCGGCTCAGACCGGAGGCCCTGAGCGCGTCGCCGACGCCCTGCTCGTTGCCGTACATCTGCGCCGTGTCCACGTGGCGGTATCCGACCTCGAGGGCCATCGTCACGGCCGCCTCGGTCGTCTCCGGCGGAACCTGGTACACGCCGAAGCCCAGCTGCGGGATGCTGACATCATCGGCGATCCGGATCTCAGGGACGGAAGTCATGGACGTTCTCCTTCATCAGCGGTCGGCTCCGGGAACCCGCAGCCACGAAGCACAACCGTTCTCGGCCGGCGGCGTATTTCGCTGGTTCCATAGGAGATCGCTATCGAACGGCTGACCGCCGGCGAGGAGCATCCGACCTAGCATGTTCGGCATGACGACTTTCGCGATCATCGGAGCAGGACGAAACCTTGGCGAGGCGCTCGCCCGACGCTTCGGCCGGGAGGGCTACAGCCTGGCCCTCATCGCCCGGAACCAGGAACGGGTCGACCAGCTGGCCTCCGACCTGGTCGCTGACGGCTTCACCGCGAAGGGCTACGCGGCGAACGTGCGCGACACCGACAGCCTCGTCGCGGCCCTCGACCAGGCGACCCAGGACCTCGGCCTCATCGAGGTGCTGTCGTGGAACCCGCTGCCGCAGAAGGAGTTCCTGCGACCGCTCCTGGAGTCCACGGTCGGGGACATCAGGGCCGCCGTCGAGTTCTCGGTCTACGGTCCCGTCGCCGGCGTGCACCAGGTGCTGCAGGGCATGCGCGTGCTGAAGAAGGGCTCCCTTCTCTTCGTCAACGGCGGAAGCGCTGTGCAGCCGGTGCAGCACTTCGCGGGCACCTCGATCGGGTTCGCCGGCGAGACCGCATACGTCGAAATGCTGAACCAGGCGCTGAAGGACGAGCCGATCTACGTCGGCCAGCTCATCATCCCCGGCGCGATCATCCCGGGCGACGAGCAGAAGGATCCGCAGGTGCTCGCGGAGAAACTGTGGCAGATGCACACCCAGCGCAGCCAGCTGCGGGTGTTCGCCACCGAGCTGGAGACGCAGCCGTACTGACCCAGCCCGACTAACGTGTCGGGTATGGATGTTCGTCAGCTGGAGTTCTTCATCGCCGTCGCCGAGGAGAGCAGCTTCACGCGTGCGGCCGAGCGCTCGTTCGTCTCCCAGCCCGGACTGTCGGCGTCGATCCGCTCGCTCGAGCGCGAGCTCGGGACTCAGCTGTTCACGCGCGGTCGCCAGGGCGCGTCCCTGACGAGTCCGGGCGCGGCGTTCCGGCCGCGGGCCGAGCGGATCCTCGAGCAGGTGCGCGAGGCCCAGCGCGCGGTCATCGGCGACGAGCCCGGGCGCGCTGATCTGCGCATCGGCGCCGAGCAGTGTCTCGGCGGCGCTGTCGACATCGTCGACATCCTGACGTCGTTCGCAGGCGAGCACCCCGCCGCCGATCTCGAGTTCGTCCAGGACGTGAGCTCACGCCTTGCCCCGATGCTCGACGAGGGGCGCCTCGACGTCGCTCTCATCGCCGCACCGGCGGGATCCGTCCCCGTGCACGACAGCTTGCTGCTGCGTCGAGAGCCGTTCGTCGCGCTCTCGCACACGGACGTGCCGTACACGTCGCTTGCGGATCTTCAGGATGTCCGCACCGTCGACTTCGGTGACACCTGGGAGGCGCGGCGCGTCCTCGACGCAGCGCTCGCCGCCGCCGGTGTGACACGTCGCACGATGGTCGAGGCCAACGACGTGCATATGCTCGTCGATCTTGTCACCCGCGGCTTCGGGATGGCGATGGTGCCCGAGTCGATCGCCGCGAAGCAGGTAGCCCAGCACCTCGTGCACACGCCGCTCGCCGACGCCCCGGAGTGGGAGGTGCACCTTGCCACCTGCTCCGACCCGTCGCCGTCCGCGAGAGCGTTCGCGAGCATGTTCGTTCCGCAGGCGGAGATCGTCTCCTTCCGCGGGGATCTCGCGGTGCAGCCGTAGTCGCCGCTGGACCTGGCTGCTGCGTGCCGCACAGCAGCTGGTCGTCGAGGTGGCACACGCCCACCCTCCACACCACCTCATGCGCGCGGTGCTGCCGCCGCAGCCCTGCCCCGAGTGCGGCCGTGCATGCCACGATCCGTTCGAGCGGTCCTGGGCCGAGGGCGCGGAGCCAGGCGGTGGCGGCGAGCGCAGCCACTGCCGCGGTGAAGAAGGCCGCCCCGGCAACGAGAGCTGTCGCGGACAGGTGCGGGAACGGGACGGCCAGCAGGAAGAAGGCCCCGGAGCAGACAGTGAACCGGCGCCCCGTGCGGCCAGCCGGAGCCGGGTCGTTCGTCGGGCACCCCCGGACTGGGTACGTCCAAAGGCGCCCGTGGTTCAGCCGGGTGTTCGGCGCCCCTGGCGCAGCCCGATCTCGTAGGCGGTGAAGGAGACGAGGGTCACCGCGATCAGCGGCAGCACGAACCAGGCCATGACCGCGGTGAACCCTTCCAGTGCGTCGTGTGCGGTGGCGGCCAGGACGACATATCCGGTGTAGGCCAGGTACAGGGCGACGAAGAGGGCGCCCTCCCAGCGGGCCACCGCGAACCCGGTGAACGCGATGGGCAGCAGCGCGACGGCGGCCGCCAGCATCACCGGCATGTCGAAGGCCGCCGCGGCGCTGGACACGGGGACGCCGTCCGGAGCGATCAGAGCGGGCAGCCCGAGCACCACCCCGATGTTGAAGATGTTGCTGCCCACCACATTGCCCACGGCCAGGTCGCGTTGGCCCCGGCGCACCGCGATGATCGAGGTCGCCAGCTCGGGCAGCGACGTCCCCACGGCCACCACGGTCAGTCCGACCACCAGGCTGCTCACTCCCAGCGTGGTGGCGATGTTCACCGCGCCTTCGACGAGCAGCGTCGCCCCGGCCACCAGCAGGGCAACCCCCAGCACCACCAGCAGCAGCGACCTGCCGATCGACGCAGGCGGCGGCTCCGCGGCCTCTCCGGCGGCATCGGGGACGGACGAGCCGCCGGCCGGGCTCGCGGCACGGGCCGGGGACCTCGCATTCCGCCTGCTGAGGACCACGGTCAGCGCCGTGTGCGCGACCACAGCGCAGAAGAGGATCAGCCCGTCCACCGCGGTGATCCGACCGTCGAGGGACACGGCCAGCAGCCCGACCGACATGGCGACCATCAGGGGCAGGTCGAACCGCACCAGCCGTTGCTTCACGGCCAGGGGAAGAACCAGTGCGGAGAGCCCGAGGATCAGCAGGACGTTGACGATGTTGCTGCCCACCACGTTGCCCACGGCCAGCCCCGGTTCATCGCGCAGGACGGCCCCGACGGTCACAGCCAGCTCCGGTGCCGAGGTGGCCGCCGAGACCACGGTGAGCCCGACCACCAAGGACGAGATGCCCACACGCCGGGCCAGGGCTGATGCTCCTCGCACCAAGAACTCCCCGCCCAGCACCAGCAGCACCAGCCCGGCCACGATCCGTCCTGCGTCCAGAGGGTCCATGGGCAGGAGTGTACGTAGCCCGGGCACCCCCACGTGGCGCGGTGCGCGCCGCTCCCTCACGTGGAGTGCATTGCCCCCGCTCGGTACGGGGCGGCCATTCCGAGGTGGGATGCACTCCGATCCGTCCGCATCCTGCTGGCCGGGCCGTTGCGGACCACTTGAGGAATCGGCGCGGACCGGTCGATGGACGATGACTGGCTGCGGCACTTCATGGCCGCACCCCTGGGCATCGGAGCCGTCGGGCCGGCCATGACCGTGGCGCCCCGGCCCCCGGATCGGGGCCCGGATGGTCGCACGCTCAGTAGGCGACGGTGAAGCGTCTGCGGCGGTGTGCCGGGGCCTCGATCTCGTCGACGACGGCGGTGGCCAGGTCCGCCCCGGAGATGAACGAGTTGCCCTGCTCATCGGTCAGCAGCACGTCGCCGCCGACGCGGTAGGTGCCGGTGGCCTGTCCGGGGGCGAAGGCGCCGAATCCGGCGGCGGGGCTGACGTAGAACCAGTCCAGCTGTTCGGGCCGGGCCTGCAGGGCCTTCAGCAGCGCCTCACCGGTCCGGACCTCGGGCAGGAACTCGGAGGGGAAGCCCTCGGTGTCCATCAGCTTCGGGCCGCCCTCGGCGACCAGCAAGGACCCGGCCCCGCCGATGACCCCCAGTCGGATCCCGGCGTCCTGGGCCAGATCGGCGAGCTTGTCGACGACGCCTTCGAGCTTGCCCTCGAGCTCTCCCCGGGGCGAGAGCGTTTCGATGACCACGTCCGTCTCCGTCACGGCCTGGGTGAGGAACGCGTCGTCGAAGACGGAGCCTGTGACGTAGGTGGCGCCCTCGACCGGTGCGGCCGGGGTGGTGCGGCTGTAGGAAGTGACCTCGTGACCGCGTTCGACCGCTTCGGCCACGATGTGCGACCCGGCGTAGCCGGTGCCGCCGAGAACCTTGATCCGTGCCATGGGTTGCTGCTCCTTCGACAGTGGAAATGACAGATCTACCGGTGCGAAACACCAACAGTTACCCTAAGTAACCAGCACACCGAGAGGAAGTAGGCACCTGAAAGTACGTTATGGGTGCCGCAGTAACTGGAAAGGACACCGCATGCGCGAGGAAGCCGCAGATCCCTACAGCCGCCACTGCCCGTCACGGCAGGTGCTGGATCGGATCGGTGATCGGTGGACGGTCCTGGTCGTGGGCGCCCTGAACGACGGGCCGTTGCGCTTCTCGCAGCTGGCCGCCCGGATCGACGGCGTGTCTCAGAAGATGCTCACCCAGACGCTGCGTGCTCTGCAGCGCGACGGACTGGTGACGCGCACGGTGTACCTACAGGTCCCGCCGCGGGTGGAGTACGAGCTCACCGAGGCCGGGCACACCCTGCAGGAACCGCTGAAGGCCCTGGAGGACTGGGCCACCACGCACATGCCGGCGATCCTCGCCGCACGGCAGCGCTACGACACCGCAGGCCACCAGGCGGGACAGCATCACGGAGGGATGGCACCCGAGCCGGCCCGATGACCGGTAGCGGGCCACTTGCGAACCAGGTGGGACGGAGACCACTGCTGTTGCCTGCACATGGTTCGACCGGCACCAGGGTACGTGGTGTCCACGCGGAGTGCTTTCTCGTCACCGTTGCATCTGCTCAGTATTCGTCCGGCGTCGACAGACGCGTGCAGCGGCCCGCATGGGCGGTCCCCAGGGTGCGCCGGTTCTTGTCGATGCACAGAGGCACCCCACTCTCACTGTGGGCCCGCACCGGAGACGCGGGTTGCCCCGGGGCCGAACCGTGCACCTGGGATGCCGGGACGACGAACGCACAGTCGCCCCTGCATGTGCCTGCCTTCTCGTCCGCTCACACCGGCACGCCGTCCGCCGCACACCTCCACCCTGCTCCGCCGGAGGCGGTGCGGGTCGAAAACCGCCGCACCAGAGAAGGCAGTGCCGAAGCACAGGTCCACGAGAAGCGCACCGCGTGCACCGGCGGAACCCTGATGGCTGCGCGGCAGAGCCGGGAGGCAACGACCCCCTGGGCTGATCCCCCTGCAGGGCGCGGGCGTGACCGCAATCGGCGCCGCCCACCCGAGAACTCCGGGGAACTCCGGACTACAGCCGGTTGATGAAGTCTCCGATGTTCTCCCACGTCCAGGACTCACAGCGCGCCGGGCCCATCTCCATCGGCTTCGCCCGGTGCCCGGTCTCCACCCACAGGCCCAGCAGCGGCTTGCCCGCATCCACCGCGCACCGGATCTGCCACAACGCTTCGGCCGAGTCCGGCGTGTAGCCGCCGACCAGCGCGATCACTCCGTCGCAGGCGCGGATCCGCTCCCGCACGTCCTTCTTCCACTCGCCCGGGCACGTCCCGTCTCCGGGCGAGTCCAGGAACCGGGCCTGATCCCCGGCCCGGGCCCATTGCGCGGTGAACAGATCCCGGAACAACTCGTCCTGCTCCGCGAAAGCCAGAAAAACGGTCTTCGGCGCCATTGCCGTCAACTCCCCAACCTCAGCCATCAGTGGTAGTGCAAGACACCGTATGGCGTGAGGCGCCCAGACGGGTTGCCGCCACGCAACATGCCTTAACGCACGAGGACGAGCCGGCCAACGAGCCCCTCCTGTTTCCTGCTCCACCACCGCTCCCAGCTCGCCCGCCGGCACCACGACCTGCTGCACTGCACGGGCAGCGAAGGCTGAACCGCCTCGGCTTCCGTGCGACACGACGACGCGGGCCCCGGCACCTGCAGGTGCCGGGGCCCGCGAAGTCCCGGACTGCTCAGCGCAGCTGAACGGCTCCGCGCCGACCAGAACGCAGGGGCAGTTCAGCCACTGGGCGAGTCAGGCGCGCATGCTCCGGCGGCCGGCGAGCACCACGCCGCCGGCGGCACCGCCGAGTCCGACGAGGCCGAGGGCGACGATCCCGGTGTTGGACTTCTCCGGGGCCATGGCCACCCCGGTGTCCGCACCGCCGACCGGCATCTGCTCGATCTGCGGATCGGTGGGGACATCACCGACCGGAGGCAGCGGAACGTATGCGTAGTCGGCGTTCTCGCACGCCACCCCGTCCGCGTCGGAGTCCAGCTCCGGGGTGTAGCGGGGGTCCCCGACGGGAATGTTGTAGACGCCCGCGCCCGCTGCGGCATCGCAGCTCTCGAACAGCGGGAACGACAGGGCGGAGGCCGGGGCTGCGGTCAGAGCGGAGAATCCGACAGCAGCGATCAGGGCGGAGCCGGCAACACTTCTTCTCATGGGTCTCTCAACTTTCGCGAGCAGTGATGACCTTCGAACCGTACCCATGAATTGGCTCACAATCGCGAATTCGAGGACAGCAACACGTTTGTGACAAGTCGGTATGCGGACGGGCTACCCGTAGCGCATCTCCGGGGCGGTTTCAGCGGAGCGGACGGCAGCACGGTGGTGTGGGAGCCGATCCACACGTTGTTCCCGATCACGATGGGCGCCGGGTGCATGTCCGCCCGGCGGCTGAGAACGAGGTCGTGGTTGAGCGTGGCCAGCACCGTGCTGTGCCCCCGATCAGGCAGTCGTCGCCGATGACCGCCCCACCCTGGTCCTGGAAGGTGCACCCGGAAATGATGAAGACCCGTGTGCCGAGGGTGATGTTCTTGCCGAGGTCGGCGTGGAAGAGCGGGAACACCGTCACCGACTCATCGATCGATTTGCCGGTCAGCTGGGTCGAAAGCTCCCGCACCCGGGCCGGCTCCCGGTGTCCGCCGTCGAGCTCCCCGGTGATGCGCAGGGCCTCCTGGCTCGTCCGGCGCCTCACCTCGTGCAGAGGCGAGTCCCCGGTGATGGTGCGCCCGGCGTTGAGCTCCTCCAGAAGGTCGGTCAGTTCCAGGGGGCAGCTGGTCGGCCAGGGAGCGTGCGGCGGTGTTGTCGAACAGGGTTCCGGTCGCCGCGGTGCCCTCGATGTCGAGGATGATCGGGACGCCTGCTGCGGCGGATGGGGTGCTGATCTCGTCGGTGTCCTCCGTCCTGGCCGGGGTCGACGCCGGACGGGGCTCCGGGGAAGAGCCGGTGGTGCGGCAGGCCGTCGGAGTCGCGGTCAACACGGCCGGCAGCATCACGGCCGTGCGGCGGGTGCGCAGGCCGAGGGCGGCAGGGCCAGGCCTGCGTGTTGTCCCGACCGGCACCGCGGGCTCGGGCCGCGATGCCGGTGCCGGTGCCGGTGCCGGTGCCGGTGCCACGGAGCGTGTCCGCATGGTGCGTGGGCTCAGGCCAGGGTGGCGGTGTCGATGACGAAGCGGTAGCGCACCTTCGAGGCCAGCACTCGCTGGTAGGCCTCGTTGATGGAGGAGGCGCCGATGAGCTCGGTCTCGGGGACGATGCCGTGCTCGGCGCAGCAGTCGAGCATCTCCTGGGTCTCTGCGATGCCGCCGATCATCGAGCCGGTGCAGGTGCGACCGGCCCCCGATCAGGGAGAAGACGTTCAGGCTCAGCGGCTCCGCCGGGGCCCGCACCCCAGCGGCGCAGCAGGGAGTAGGTGGTGATCCCGGCGCACAGCAGCGGCGCGGCGGCGGCGAAGTCCAGGGACTCGGGCACGGAGAGGAAGCCAGCGCCTGCCGCGTACGACAGGAAGACCGCTCGCACCACTGGTGCACTGCTCGAAGGTGTTCGCGGCGAGCCGGAACCGTTGACGTGACCCTCAGGGCGTGACAGGTTGATTGGAAAGCAACCTGACGAATATGGAGGCGATCATGGCCGATCAGTACACGATGCAGGATCCGACCACCCAGTACCCGGGCCCCGACGAGAGCTTCGAGCAGCAGCAGGAGGGTCCGGGCCTGCAGCAGGAGATGGCGCCGAAGCCGGACTCCGGGGAGTCCAGCTACCGCGGCTCCGGGCGGCTGGAGGGCCGCAGGGCGGTGGTGACCGGGGCGGACTCCGGGATCGGCCGGGCCACCGCGATCGCCTACGCCCGGGAGGGCGCCGACGTGGTGCTGTCCTACCTGCCCGCCGAGGAGGCCGACGCCCGGGAGGTCGTGGAGCTCGTCGAGCAGGCCGGGCGCCGGGCGGTGGCCGTGCCGGGGGACGTGACCGACAAGGCCTACTGCGAGCAGCTGATCGCCACCGCCGTGGCCGAGCTGGGCGGGATCGACATCCTGGCCAACATCGCCGGCAAGCAGCAGCACTGCCCGGACATCCTTCAGCTGACCGACGAGCAGTTCGACGAGACCTACAAGACCAACGTGTACGCGATGTTCTGGCTGTGCAAGGCCGCGGTCCCGCACCTGCCCCCGGGCTCGGCGATCATCAACACCTCCTCGATCCAGGGCTACCAGCCGGCCCCGATCCTGCTGGACTACGCCTCCACGAAGTACGCGATCAACGGCTTCAGCAAGTCCCTGGCCGCCCAGCTGGCACCCAAGGGCATCCGGGTCAACGTGGTCGCCCCGGGCCCGGTGTGGACCCCGCTGCAGGTCGTGGGCGGCCAGCCGCAGGAGAACCTGCCCGAGTTCGGCGCCTCCGAGGCCCCGATGGGCCGTCCCGGGCAGCCGGCCGAGATGGCCCCGGCCTACGTGTTCCTGGCCTCCCAGGAGTCCAGCTACGTCAGCGGCGAGACCCTGGCCGCGACCGGCGGGATGCCCACCCCCTGATCCGCTGAACGCCACACGATGCCGGCACGGACACGGAGGGGCCAAGGGCCTCGGACGTGTTGCGGGACGTCGGATCGATCAACAGTCTCGAGAACGGCATCAGCGCAGAGCGAGAAGACTCTGCCTTTGACACCTGGACCTGCATCGATGACGGCGGGGGTGCTGAGAACCGGATGCCCTTGGGTGCCAGCTGGGCGGCCAGGGACTTGCTGAAGCCGTTGATCGCGTACTTCGTGGAGGCGTAGTCCAGCAGGATCGGGGCCGGCTGGTAGCCCTGGATCGAGGAGGTGTTGATGATCGCCGAGCCCGGGGGCAGGTGCGGGACCGCGGCCTTGCACAGCCAGAACATCGCGTACACGTTGGTCTTGTAGGTCTCGTCGAACTGCTCG
>NZ_LDNX01000140.1:0-48122 GCF_001027955.1 Kocuria sp. SM24M-10
GGGCCACCAAGGGGTCCGGCGGGGCGGAGCGCCGCAGCCGGGCGGGGTGCCGGGGGGGGGGGCGGCGCCGCGGCGTTCAGTGCGGGCGGAGGGCGAACAGCGCGGCGAGCCGGCGGTCGGAGTCCGCCTGGGCCGCGAGGTCGTACGCGCCGCCGGTCACCAGCAGCTCGTCCGCCCCGGTCCGGGCGACCAGCTGCTCCAGGCCCGTCCGGACCTCCGGGGCCGTGCCGTGCACCGAGGCCGCCAGGGACTCCTCCACCAGGCGCCGCTCCCGGTCCGGGAGCACCTCCGGGTCCGCCGGTCCCGCCGGTTCCAGGGGCGGGAACTCACCCCGCGTCCGGGAGGCGGCCAGCGCTCGGGCCTCGGGCAGGAGCAGCCGCCGCGCGGCCTCCCGGGTGCCCGCCACCGCGACGTTCGCCGAGACCACCACGTGCGGTTCCGGCCACCACGACGACGGGCGGAACCGCTCGCGGTAGCGCTCCAGCACCGCGGCGGCGCCCTCGGGGCCCGGCCGGAACAGGGCGGGACCGCCGAGCACCACGGCGAGCCCGGCCCGCGCCGCGACGTCCACCCCGGCGCCGGTGGCCAGCACGAAGACCGGCGTCGCGGCGTGGTCGCGCGGGCGGGCGGTCACGGGGGCGGTGCCGGAGAGGTGGGCGAGCAGCTCGGCGAGGTCGTCCCCGAAGCGGTCCGCGGCCTCCTTGCCCGTGCGCAGGGCGTCCCGGACCGCGCCGGTGAACCCGAGCGAGCGGCCCACCCCGAGGTCGATCCGGCCGGGGTGCAGGGCCTGGAGGGTGGCGGTCTGCTCGGCGACCACGAGCGGCTGGTGGTTGGGCAGCATGATCCCGCCCGAGCCGATCCTGATGCGGCGGGTGCGGGCCGCGGCCGCAGCCATCAGCACCGCCGGCGCGGAGCCCGCGATGCCGGGCACCCCGTGGTGCTCGGCCACCCAGAACCGGTGGTAGCCCAGCTCCTCCGCCCGCTGCGCCCGGTCCAGGACGCGGGCGAGCGCCTCGGCCTCCGTGGACCCGCGCCGGGTGGCGGCGCGGTCGAGCAGGGACAGGGCGATGTCGGAGAGGGGCATGTCCGGCTCAACCGCCGCGGCGGAGGAGGCATTCCGGGACCGACGCGGCTCAGCCGGTCCGGCCCACGGCCTCCTCGGCGGCGACCCAGCCGAGCATCGCGCACTTGACCCGGGCCGCGAACCGGGACACCCCGGCGAAGGCGGCGGCGTCGCCCAGCAGCTCCTCGTCGGGCTCCACGGTGCCGCGCGAGCGCAGCAGCTCCCGGAACGCCCCGATCAGCCCGAGCAGCTCGGACCGCGTCAGGCCCGGGGCGGTCTCGGCCAGCACGGAGGCCGCGGCCATGGAGATCGAGCAGCCCTCGCCCTCCCAGCTGATCCGCTGCACCACCGGCTCCGCGTCCTCCGCGCCCGGGGGCGCCGGTGCCAGTTCGGCCCGCACGGTGATCTCGTCGCCGCACGTGGGGTTGTACTGGTGCGACTCGGCCACGGCGTGGCCGGGGGCCGGTGCGGCCAGGCCCTTCCCGGAGCGCCGCTTGGCGTGGTCCAGGATCACCTCCTGATACAGCCCGTCCAGCGCGCTCATCGTCGTCTCCTCGGTCGGTCCGGTGCGGTGCGCCCGGGGTCGGTACGCCCGGGGTCGGTACGCCCGGGGTCGGTGCTCACGGTGTGGGTGCGCGCGGTGCGGATGCGCACGGGATCAGCCTGCCACGCCGAAGTAGGCCCGCACCCCGGCCAGCTCGTCCAGGAACCGGTCCACGTCCTCGGTGGTGGTGTAGAGGTAGCCGCTGGCCCGGGTGGTCGCGGTCAGGCCCAAGGCCCGGTGCAGCGGCTGGGCGCAGTGGTGGCCCACCCGCACGGCCACCCCCGCGACGTCGAGGACCTGCCCCACGTCGTGGGCGTGCACCCCGGCCACGTCCACCGCGGCCAGCCCCACCCGGTCCGCCCCCGGGGACGGACCGATCAGCCGGACCCCCTCCAGCTGCGCCAGCCCGGCGGCCAGCCGCTGCCCCAGCTCCCGCTCGTGGGCGGCGACCCGGCCCATCCCCACGCCCTGCAGGTAGCGCACGGCCGCGGCCAGGCCCACGGCCTGGGCGATCCGCTGCGTGCCGGCCTCGAAGCGGGTCGGTGCCGGCAGATAGGAGGCGGAGTCCATCGTGACCCGGGTGATCATCGACCCGCCGGTGAGGAACGGCGGCATCGCGTCCAGCAGCTCCGCCCGCCCCCACAGCGCCCCGATGCCGGTGGGCCCGAGCATCTTGTGCCCGGAGAACACCGCGAAGTCCACTCCCAGGGCGGGCAGGTCCACCGGCAGGTGCGGGACCGACTGGCAGGCGTCCAGCACGCTCAGCGCCCCGGCCTCCCGGGCCAGGCCCACGAGGTCGGCGACGTCGGTGACGGCGCCGGTGACGTTGGAGACGTGGCTGAAGGCCACCACCCGGGTCCGCTCCCCGATCACCTGCCGGGCGGCCTCGTGGTCGAGCAGCCCGGACCCGTCGACCGGGATCCAGCGCAGGCTCGCCCCGGTGCGGGCGGCCAGCTCCTGCCACGGGACGAGGTTGGCGTGGTGCTCGGCCTCGGTGGTCACGATCTCGTCCCCCGGCCCGAGCCGGAAGCGGGCGGCGGCCTCGCCGCCGCGCCCGGCGGCGGCGTTGGAGAAGGAGTAGGCGAGCAGGTTGATCGCCTCGGTGGCGTTGGAGGTCCACACCAGTTCCCGCTCGGTGGCCCCCACGAACCCGGCCACGACCCGGCGGGCCTCCTCGTAGGCGTCGGTGGCCTCCACCGCCAGGGCGTGCGCGCCGCGGTGCACCGCCGCATTGCGGTGCAGGTAGAACTCCCGCTCGGCGTCCAGCACCGCCAGCGGCTTCTGCGAGGTGGCTCCGGAGTCCAGGTAGCTCCCCGATGCACCCGCCAGCAGCGGGAAGTCCTCCCGGATGGCGCGCACCTCGGCGTCGGTCAGCGGCTGCACGTCGTTTCCGTCCATGGTCCGACACTCTACGGCCCGGGCCGGCGGCGGTCGCGGGCCCGACCGGCCGCTAGGGTCGCCGGGGCCGGAGATAGGTGCGGCCGCTGGCGTCCTTCTCCACCACGTACTCCTGCTGCAGGTCCTGGTACCACTGCCGGGTCTGCTCGCTGGGCTGGTCCTGGCCCCGCAGGTCCCGGCGGCTGCGCGCGGCAGGTCCGTAGAACCGCATGGCGAGGTCGTCGAAGCGGCGGAACAGGCTGCGCCGAGGCGGGCCCGGCTCGTCGTCGGGGGTCTGCTGGTCCGTCATGGTGTCCTTCTCGGGAATTCGGTCCGCGGTGCCGGCAGGTCACCGGCGGGATCGGCAGGTCCGCTCGCCGTCGGACGGCCCCACCGGCGACGACGGGCGGCCGCGGCGGGGCCGCGCACCGGGACGGGAGCAGGACCGTGCGGGGCTGCGGAGCACAGGACCATGATCGCTCCCCCGGCCACCGGGGGCAAAGGCGGTGCCCGGCCGGGACGGGAACCGGCGGCCCCCGGGCGGCCGGCTCGGGGTCCGCGCCGGGACCACCGCGGGGTGCCGATGACCGCCCCGTCGGCGGCTGCCCCCCTCCCGCGGGCCGCCGGGCGGGACTACGCTGGGCGGAACTGGTCGAGAGGTGCAGGATGGACGACCGGACGATCGCCAGGACCCAGGCCCGGATGATCCGCGCCGCGATCAGCGACGCCGGGCTGGGTGTGCGCGAGCTGTGGGGGGAGTACCGCCGCAGCGGCGGGGAGGTCGACGAGCTGGAGGTCGACGCCTACCTGCACCATGCCCTGCACCTGGTGCCCCGGCACCGGGACAGCCTCGCGCGGGTCACCAACCGCATGGTGCCCGACGCCCGGGTGCCCTGCTCCCGGGACCTGCGCCCGATCGACGGCATGTCCGAGACGTGACCCGGCCACGGCGGGGCGCCGCCGGTCCGATGCCGTGACGGATGCCGTGACGGCTATCGTGACGGCATGGCCCCACACCACACTGGACGGACGCTGACCGCCGGACTGGTCGGATACGGCATGGCCGGTCGGCAGTTCCACACGCCGCTGCTGCGGGAGGCCGGCTGCCGGGTCACCGACGTCGTCACGACCGACCCCGGCCGTCGCGCCGAGGCCGACGCCGACTGGCC
This sequence comes from Kocuria sp. SM24M-10, assembly GCF_001027955.1. Lineage (NCBI taxonomy): Bacteria > Bacillati > Actinomycetota > Actinomycetes > Micrococcales > Micrococcaceae > Kocuria > Kocuria sp. SM24M-10. The sequence continues at coordinate 4,154 of NZ_LDNX01000140.1, forward strand.
CGGGGTGTCGGTGCACCCGGACCTCACCGCGCTGCTGGATGCCTCCCGCCCGGACGTGCTGGTCGTCGCCTCGCCGACGGGCCGGCACGTCGAGCACGCGCTGGCCGGTCTGGACGCCGGGATCCCCGTGGTCGTCGACAAGCCGCTGGCCCTCGACCACGCCGGCGCCGCCGCCGTCGCCGCGCGGGCCGAGACCACCGGGACGCCGCTGACCGTCTTCCAGAACCGCCGCTGGGACGCCGAGCAGCTGACCCTCGCCCGGGTGCTGGCCGAGGGCCGGCTCGGGGACGTGCACCGGTTCGAGCGCCGCTGGGAGCGCTGGCGCCCGGTGCCCAAGAACCGGTGGCGGGAGAACGCGGTCGGTGCGGGCGGCGGGCTGCTGCTCGATCTGGGCCCGCACCTCGTGGACGCCGCGATGCAGCTCTTCGGTCCCGTGACCGGGGTCCGGGCCGAGCTGCGCGCCCTGACCACGCCCACGGAGGACGACGTCTTCCTGGCCCTGGACCACGCCTCGGGCACGATCAGCCACCTGTGGGCCGCGAGCCTGGTGGGCGCCCCGGGGCCGCGGACCCGGGTGCTCGGCTCGGCGGGCGCCTTCCTGGTGCCCGGCCACGAGGACAGCCCCGGGCCCTTCGACGTCCTGGACCCCGGGGCCGGGACGACCGGCTGGCTGGTCCGCGGCACCGAGCGCACCCCCGTGCCCACCGCCAACGGCGGGCCCGCCGACTTCTACCGGGACGTGGCCCGGTGGATCCTCGACGACGGGCCCGTCCCGGTGGACCCCGCCGACGCCGTCGCCACGGCCGCGGTGCTCGACGCCGCCCGCCGCAGCGCCGCCACGGGCTCCCGGGAGGCCCCCGCGACCTCCGGCCGGGTGGACGGCCGGTGAGGGACGGCCGGTGAGGGACGGCCGGGAGACGCGGTGCGGGCCGGTCAGACCGCCCCGCCGGCCGCCTCCGGGGTGCCGGAGCCGTGGCCGCCGCCGTGCCCGTGGCCGCCGTCCCCGACGTGCTCGCGCGCCAGGTAGTTCTCGATGTCGAAGAGATTGTCCGCCCGGGCGGCGATGTTCACCAGCGTGGTCATCGACGCCACCTCCTCCACCTGCTCCTGGAGGAACCAGAGCATGAACTGTTCCCCCAGGGGGTCCCCCTCGGCCCGGGCGGCAGCGAACAGCGCCTTGATCTGCTCGGTCACCTCCTGCTCCTGGGACAGCGCCAGGGCCAGGGGCTCGCGCACATCGGTGAAGTCGTTGCGCACCTCCCCGACCCCGGGGACGGCCAGGGGCAGGTTCCGGTCCAGGATGTACTGGACGATCATCATGGCGTGGTTGCGCTCCTCCAGCGACTGCCGGTAGAAGTGCCGGGCCAGCTGGGGCAGGTCCTGGCCGTCGAACCAGACGGCCACGGCGACGTACTGATGGGAGGCGGCGAACTCGTGGCCGACCTGACGGGTCAGCAGCTGGGTGAAGGACTCGGGTGCCATCGGACGCTCCTGGGGTCTCGGCGTCCCGGGCGGAGATCGACGCCGCGCGCCGGCCCGCGCAGGCGTCGCCGACCGGGGCCGGGGCTGTGCGCGTGACGGCCGGACGGCACCGGAGGGCCACGGCGCGGCACCCCGGTGAGGATGCCGATTCTAGTCCTCCGGCACCATCCGGCGGCAGGGCGGGCGGGGCTCCGGCGCGACCGTCCCGGCCGCCTCGCCGCGAGCCCCGGCAGGGGGTCCGCACCAGGTGGTGAGCGCCTCCTCGAGCCCGGACCGGGTCCCCTCCCCCACCCAGGCCACATGGCCGTCCGGCCGGATCAGCACGGCCGTGGGCGCTGGGACGGTGCCGAGCGCCGGCAGCTCCCAGGGGCCGGCGCACTCGGCGTGCACCCGTCGGACGCGGTCCGCCCAGGGGCGGACGTCGACGCCGTCCGGCGCCTGCCCGGCGAGCTCGAGCAGCACCGGCCGGGCCTCGTGCAGGAGGCCGAACACCCTCAGGGGCCCGTCCGCCGTGCGGAGGTCGAGGTCCGGCATGCGCCGCCCGAGCAGCGGGTGCCCCGGCCCGAGGTCGTAGCGGATGTCCAGCCCGGACATCATCGCGGCGAACCGGCGGCGCGGTTCCTCCATGCCCAGCAGCTCGGCGACGGTCCCGCCCACGGCCCGGAGGCGCTCGTCGGGCCGGCGGAGGGCGACCTGGGCCATCGTGTGGCGCAGCACGCGGGCGGCGACGGGGTGCCGCTCGGCGTGGTAGGTGTCCAGGAGGTGCTCCGGCGAAGTCCGCCGGAGCACCTGGGCCAGCTTCCAGCCCAGGTTCACCGCGTCCTGCACACCGGTGTTGAGGCCCTGGCCGCCGTCCGGGGCGTGGACGTGGGCGGCGTCGCCCGCCAGCAGGACCCGCCCCTCCCGGTAGGACGCCGCCTGCCGGGTGGTGTCGGTGAACCTGGTCAGCCAGGTGGGGCTGTGCACCCCGTAGTCGGTCCCGTACACCGCCACGAGCGCGTCGCGGAGCTCGCGCAGGGTGGGCTCGCGGCCGGGCCCGACGTGGCGCTCGGTCACCATGATCCCCACCTGCCCTCCCTCCGTCCGGCGGAAGGCGTGCTTGCCGAGGGCGTCCTGGTGGATGCCCCACTCCGGCTCCTCGTCCGTCTCGGCCTCGGCGAGCAGACTGCTGGTCGTGGCGTCCCAGCCCGGGAAGGCGATGCCGGCGGTCTTGCGGACCCGGCTGCGCCCGCCGTCGCACCCGACGACGTACTGGCCCCGCCACCGCCGGCCGTCGGACAGGTCGACGTCGACCCCGGCGCCGTCCTGGACGGCGCCCGTCACGTCGTGGCCGTAGTGGACCGGCACCCCCAGCTCGCCGGCCCGGTCGGCGAGAAGGCGCTCGATGTGGTTCTGCCACAGCGCGAGCCCGTAGGGATGGCGGGTGGGGAAGTCGCTGATGTCCAGGGGCACGCCGGCGTACCCCGCGACCTGGGCGGTCGCTCCCCGGGACAGGAACCGGTCGGCGAGCCCCCGCTGGTCGAGCACCTCGATGGTGCGCGCGTGCAGCCCGCCGGCGCGCGCGCCGACGAGGTCCTGGCCGGGACGCCGTTCCAGGACGGCGACGTCGACCTCCGCCAGCGCCAGCTCACCCGCCAGCATCAGGCCCGTCGGCCCCGCGCCGACGATCACCACCGCGTGCTCGTGCATCCGCTCCCCCTCGGTCCGCCGGCACCGGGTCCGCCCCGGTCCCGGTCTGTGATTCTGCGACGCCGCGGGGGGCTTGCCGCAAGCCCCCCGCGGCGTCGTACGGTGGAGGTGAGGGGAGGCACTTCCCGCCGGTGCGCGCGCCACGGCCCCGCGCTGCGCAGCCCCCGGCACGTGTCCCGGCCGGTCCCGCGCCCTCCCCCGGCCGTCCCGGCCGATCACCCGGGGCACACCGCCGCCCACGTCTCCGCGGGACCGGTCACGGGCCCGGGTGCGCCCGTCCCGCGGTGAGCCACTGCTCGAAGGTCTGCTCGCCGTGCTGGGACCCGGGCCGGGCCAGCAGGGTGCCGTCGCGCAGCGCGCGGCCGAACCGGCCGGGGACCGGAAGCTCCAGGACCCGGCCGCGGACGCCGGTGGCGGCGGCCCACCGCCGGCTCAGTTCGGCCATCCGCTCCTCGCGCGGACCGGCGAGGTCCGGCACCCGGCCGGCCGGACCGGCCTCGGCGAGCGCCACCAGCCGTGCGGCGACCTCCCGCGCCGCGATCGGCTGGGAGCGCATGGCCGGCACGAGCGCGACCGGGCCCAGCCGCATCCGCTCGTGGACCTGCCCGGCGAACTCGTGGAACTGGGTGGCCCGCAGCAGGGTCCACGGCACCTCGCCGGCCTGCACCAGGCGCTCCTGCGCCGCCTTGCCCGCGTAGTAGCCGTACGGGGCGTCGTCGAGGCCCACGATCGACAGCACCAGGTGGTGCCCCACACCTGCCGCCCGTTCGGCGGCGAGGAGGCGCCGGGTCACCTCGGTGAAGAACCGGGTCGCGCTGCGGCCGCTGGTGGCGCGGATGGAGGTCACGTCGACGACGGCCTGCACCCCGGCCAGGTCCAGGCCCGCCCCGGTGCTCAGGTCCACCCCCTGCGACCTGGCCAGCACGACGACCTCGTGCCCGCGCCCGCGGGCGGCCTCCACCACGTGACGGCCCACGACCCCGGTGCCCCCGGCCACGGCGATCCTCATGACGCCCCTCCTCGCGCTCGTTCCCCTCGTGCTCGTCGTCATCCTCGTCCACGCCCGCGGTGCCCACGGCATTCGACGGAACATGTCGCGCCGGGATGTCGAGATCCTGCGCGCGGCTCCGTCCTGGGGGGGAGCACGGCCACAATGGGCCGTACCGCACAGAGGAGCTCACGATGGCCAAGTACCTGTTGCTCAAGCACTACCGGGGCGCTCCGGCGCCGGTCAACGACGTGCCGATGGACCACTGGACGCCGGAGGAGATCGTGGCGCACGTGCAGTACATGAACGACTTCGCCGCTCGGCTGGAGAGCACCGGCGAGTTCGTCGACGCGCAGGCGCTGTCCCCCGACGGCATGTTCGTCCGCTACGGCGGCGAGGGCCGGCCGCCGGTCACCGACGGCCCGTTCGCGGAGACCAAGGACCTGATCGCCGGGTGGATGGTGATCGACGTCGAGAACCGGGAACGGGCGGTGGAGCTGGCCGGTGAGCTGTCCGCGGCCCCGGGGGCGGGCGGGAAGCCGATCCACGAGTGGCTCGAGGTGCGCCCGTTCCTGGGCGCGCCCCCGACCGTCACGGAGTGACGCGCGGTGGACGAGGACCTGCTGCGGGCCCTCACCCTCACCGTGACGGGCGTCCTCGTCCGCCGTGGAGCCGACTTCGCGGCGGCCGAGGACGCCGTGCAGGACGCCCTGGTCGAGGCGGTGCGCGTGTGGCCGCGCGATCCGCCGCGGGATCCGCAGGGCTGGCTGGTCACCGTGGCCTGGCGCAAGTTCCTCGACGCCGTCCGCGCAGACACCGCGCGGCGGCGGCGCGAGGAGCGTGCCGAGGCGGATCCCCCGCCCGGCACGGGCGGGGCGGTCGACGACACGCTCCAGCTGTACTTCCTGTGCGCGCACCCCTCCCTGACCCCGGCCTCGGCCGTCGCGCTCACGCTGCGCGCGGTCGGCGGCCTGAGCACCCGGCAGATCGCCCGGGCCTACCTGGTGCCCGAGGCGACCATGGCCCAGCGGATCAGCCGGGCCAAGCGGACCGTCTCGGGTGTGCGGTTCGACCAGCCCGGCGACCTCGCCACGGTGCTGCGCGTGCTGTACCTGGTCTTCAACGAGGGCTACTCCGGTGACGTCGACCTCGCCGCCGAGGCGATCCGGCTCACCCGCCGGCTCCGGGCCGGGACCGAGCACGAGGAGGTGGCGGGACTGCTCGCGCTCATGCTGCTCCACCACGCGCGCCGCCCGGCGCGGACCCGCCCCGACGGCAGCCTCGTGCCCCTGGCCGAGCAGGACCGCCGCCGGTGGGACGCCCTCCTGATCGCCGAGGGCGTCGAGGTCCTCCAGGCGGCCCTCGCCCGGGACCGGCTGGGCGAGTTCCAGGCCCAGGCCGCCGTCGCCGCGCTGCATGCCGACGCCCGCACGCCCGAGGAGACCGACTGGGTGCAGATCGTCGAGTGGTACGACGAGCTGCTGCGCCTCACCGACAGCCCCGTGGCCCGCCTCAACCGGGCCGTGGCGGTCGGCGAGGCCCGGGGCCCGCGGGCCGGGCTGGACGCCCTGGCGGGACTCGACCCCGGGCTGCCCCGCCGCACCGCCGCGGCGGCCTATCTGCACGAGCGTGCCGGTGACACGGGGACCGCAGCACGGCTCTACGCCGACGCCGCCCGGCTGGCGTCCAGCCTCCCCGAACGCGACCACCTGACGCGGCAGGCCGCACGGCTCCACGCGCAGCTGCGCGGCTGAGCGGTCCGTCCGCACCGACGCGGAGGCTCCGGATCGCGGGACCGAGCTCCTGGACTCCGGGACACGGACTCCGCCGGATCCGCCGCTCCTGGCGCCCCGCCGATGCGCCGGCCGGCTCGTGGGCCGGCGCACCGGAGGGACGCCTCGCCCCGCTGATCCGGTCAGGATGCGGGCAGCGGGACCACGGTGCGGTACTTGCCGCCGGGGCCCTGCTGCGGAGCCTCGGCCGTCCGCTGCACGGTGACGTGGGCCAGCCCCAGATCGCCGAGCAGGCCGGTGATCCCGCTCAGCACGGCCGTCCAGACCTGCTCCGGGTCCGCCCCCGCGGCGGGATGCAGCCGCACCCGCAGACCGGTGGGGCCGGTCTGGACGACCTGGAACAGCTCCACCCCGGGGACGCGGTCGACGACGGTGCCCAGCGCCAGCGGAGGGACCGTCACCCGGCCAGGGCCGTCGGCAGGAAAGGTGAGGACGTCCGAGGCCCTCCCCTGCACGTGCAGCGCCGGGGCCGGGTTCCCGCAGGCACACGGCTCGGGCTTGACCAGCACGCGGTCGCCCACGTCGTAGCGGATGATCGGCAGGACCCGGTTGGCCAGGTTCGTCAGGAGCACCGTGTGCGAGACCGTCCCGGACGGGACGGGGCGGTGCTCGGCGTCCACCGGCTCGAGGATCACCCAGTCCCCGATCAGGTGCAGCCAGCCCTGCGCGCAGCCGGAGGCGGCGTAGCCGGACTCGGTGCAGCCGTAGACCTCCCGCACGGGTGCGGCGAAGGCCCGCTCGAGCCGGATGCGCTCCTCCGAGGGCAGGCCCTCGGCGGTGCTGAGCACGAGCACCGGTCGCAGTCGCAGCCGCCCGGCCCGCTGCTCGGAGGCCAGCAGCCGCAGCACGCTGGCGTAGGCCCCGAACACCAGCGGGTCGAAGGCGTTGAGCTCGGCCACCAGCTCGGGCAGCGGCCGGTGGACCGGGAGGATCCGCAGCCGGCGGCGGCGCCGTGGCCGCTCCCGCAGCTCCCGGGTACTGGTGGCCACGGCCAGGAAGTGCCCGCCGGTGGCCACGACCGCGGCGAATCGTCCCCCGCGGAGCACCAGGCGCACCACCTCCCGGGCCGGCAGCCAGTCCGCGCTCAGCCGGGCCATCAGCCCCGAGGCCACCGCCCGGTACCGGTCGTCGAGCACGAAGACGCCCCGGGTGCCGGTGGTGCCGGCGGTGGTGGCCACCAGGTACTTCCCGGCGAACCGCTCCCCGATCCGGGCGGGGTCCGCCACGAACTCCTCGACCGCCGCGCGCGTCACCGCCGGATCCGTGACCACCTCGTCGAAGGCAGCCATCAGCGCCCGCTTGTCCGTCACCGGCAGCGCGGTGACGTCCTCGATCCGCTCCGGCAGCCCGTGGTAGAGCCGCCGGTAGTACGGGGAGTTCGTCCGCGCGAAGACCACCAGCTCCGCCAGCCGCTCCTGCTGTCGGCTCCGGACCGCCTCCGGGCCCTTCCGGTGGGTCCGGCGTGCGTCCCACCACACCCCGACCGCCCGGCCGCCCCGGTCACCGGTGACGCGTTCCCCTCGTGGCCCCATGGAACGACTCTAGGAACCCCACGCCGGGGGCGACAGAGCCTCGGCGCAGGTGACTGAATCGGTCCTCGGCCCCGGGCGCGGGCCGTGCACCCGGGCGGAGTCGCGCGGAGGGGGGCGCGGTCCGGGTCCCGGCGATCAGGTCAGGCCCATGCCCCCGTCGGTGGTGATGACCTGCCCGGCGACCCACACGCCCTGGTCGGTGGCCAGCCACCCGATCAGCCGCGCCGGATCCGCCGGGCGCCCCCAGCGGCCGAACGGGGTGGCTTCGCGCCACGCGTCGATCTCCTCCAGGGGCCGGTCGGTGCTGCCCGGGTCGAGGTAGCCGGTGTTGACGGGCCCCGGATTGACGGTGTTCAGCACGATGCCGAGCTCCAGCAGCTCCGCGGCCACCGTGGGGGTCGCCCCGGCCAGGGCGGCCTTGCTGACGGCGTAGGCGACCTCGCCGCGCATCGGCCCCTCGCCCTGGCCCGAGGTCATCCAGAACACCCGTCCCGCGGTCCGTTCGTCGACCGGTCCGCCGCCCCGGAGACGGTCCCCGGGGCGGGCCGGTGCGTCCCGCGCGGTCGTGGTGGTGCGGTGGTGGGCGGAGCGACGGTGGGCGAGATGACGGTGGGCGAAGTGGCGGGTGAGCAGCAGCGTGGAGCGGGTGTTGGTGTCCCAGAACGCGTCCAGGATCCCGGCGGTCATGTCCAGGACGGACCCGTCCCCTCCGCTGCGGGCGTGGTTGCAGACCAGGATGTCCAGCCGGCCGGTCAAGGCCCACGCCTGCTCCACGAGCTGCTCCACGGCGTCCGCGTCGCGCAGGTCCGCGGAGGCGTCGCCGGCCGTCGCCCCCTCGACCAGGGCCTCCCGGACGCCGGCGCGGACCGCGTCCAGGTCGTCCCCGCCCCAGGGCTGGTCCGCGTCGTGCGGGCCGTAGTGGTGGAAGAACACGCTCGCTCCCAGGGAGGCGAGCTCGACGGCCACCGCGTAGCCGATGCCGCGGCGGCGGGAGACCCCGGTGACGAGGGCGGTCCTGCCCTGCAGGGGGCGTCCGGGCGTCGGGTGGGGCATTGGTGGTGCTCCTGACGTGCTGGGGATGCGGCGGTCACGGGGCAGGCGCTCACCCGGTCCTCATGCGGGGAACCTACCAGGTGGTCCCTGCCGTGCCTGGACCGCGGCGCACGGTCGTCGTCACGGGATGGTCGGCACGGAGATGGCTGCACGAGGTCCGCCGGGCCGCGGGCAGGACCGGCGTCAGCGCTGCCGGGCGAGGCCGAGGTCGCCGAGGACGCGGGCGAGGAGGGCGCGCTGCGCGTCGTCCAGTCCGCGGAGGGGCAGCGGCAGGCACGCGCCGGGCACCAGTCCCTCCTGCTCGGCGATCGCGGCCACGACCCGCAGACTCCCGTGCTCGGCGAACAGCCGCCACAGCGGTGCCAGCCGCTCGGACTCGGCCGCGGCCTCGGCGGCTCGTTCCTCCCGTGCGGCCCGGGTGATGCTCAGCGCTGGGACCGGCAGCGTCCCGGCGAGGACCGAGTACCAGGCATCGCAGCCGGCGACCAGGCCGGTGGCCGCCGTGGCGTCCCCGGAGACCCCGATGCGCACGTGCTCGGGGACGACCTCGCGGATCGCGCGCACCCGCGCCCGTGCGGCCTGGGGGTCGGCGGGCACACCGGGGATCTTGATCGAGGCGATCCGGGGCAGTTCCGCGACGCGCCCGTAGAGCTCGGTGCTGAGGGTGACATGGGTGGTGCCCGGGTTGTCGTAGACGATCACCGGCACCGAGGAGTGGGCGGTGACGGTGTCGAAGAGCCCGACCACGTCGTCGTCGGTCAGGGGCTGATAGCTCATCGGCGCCAGCAGCACCGCGGAGGCCCCGGCCTGCTGGGCGTGCTCGAGGTGGGTGAGGACCTGGGAGGTGCGCAGCGCTCCGATGCCGACGAACACCGGGACGGTCCCCGCGTGCTCGACCGCCAGCCGGGCGACCCGGCGGCGCTCCTCGGTGCTCAGGTAGGCGTAGGAGCCGGTGGAGCCCAGCACGGTGATGGAGTCGATCCGGGCCGCCGCCAGCCGCTGCACCAGGCCGGTGAAAGCGGGCTCGTCCACGGCGTCGTCCGCCAGCGGGGTGAGGGGGAAGGCGCTCAAGCCGGTGAACATCGTGGTTTCTCCTGTGCTGGTCGGTGTGCCGGTCGGCGGGCCGGTCGGCGTGCCGGGTGACGTGGTCCTGGACTGTCCGGCCGACGCGGTCCGGCACGCAGGGGGGCGCGGCCGGTGGCATGCCGGGACGGGGCGGCGGCGCCACCGGTGCGCGGTGCACCGGCGGGCGCGGCAGCGGCGAGGGACGGGGGTGCCCTACCCGATGAGGTCGAGGGCGGGCAGGTCGGCGGTGGGCCCGGAGGTCCGCGGGCGGCGCCGGCCACCGCGCTGGGCGGCCGCGCCGGCGAGGACGACGAGCAGGATGCCGGCGGTCTGCACGCCGGAGGGATGCTGGTGGAGCACGAGCAGCCCCAGGAGCACGCCGAAGGCCGGCTCGACGGCCATCAGGGTGCCGAAGGCGGTGGGCGTCATCCGGCGCAGCGCGAGCATCTCCAGGGCGAACGGCAGGACGGGGAGCAGCAGGGCGAGCCCGGCCGCGGCGGCGAGCACGCCGGGGGTGAGGTGCCCGGCGGCCTGCGGGACGCCGAGGACCGCTGCTGTCACCGCGGCGACGGGCACGGTCATCGACAGCGCGCCGATGCCGGTGAAGCGGTCACCGATCCGCTGGGTGAGGAGGATGTAGAACCCCCACCCGACGGCGGCCAGCCCGGCGAACCCGATGCCGGCGAGGTCGATCCGGCCGTGCCACGGCTCGGTCAGCAGCACCACCCCGGACAGTGCCAGGGCGGGCCAGGCGAGGGCCCGGAGGCTGTGGGAGCGCACGGCGGCCACGGTCAGCGGGCCGAGGAACTCGATCGCCACGGCGGTGCCCAGCGGGATGCGCTCGATCGCGGCGAGGAAGCCGGTGGTCATCACCCCGGTGGTGAGGCCCAGGCCCAGCAGCGCCGGCACGTCGGACCGGCGCACGGACCGCAGCGGCGGGCGGGCCAGGAGCAGGAAGATCAGCGCTCCCGCGCTGAGCCGCAGCCAGGCGGTCCCGGCCGGGCCGACCGTGCCGATCAGGTCCACGGACAGGGCCGAGCCCAGCTGGATCGAGAGCATCGCGGCCACGGCCAGCCCCCACGGAGGCACGGCGGTGGTGGGAGCGGTGGAGGGGACGGGAGCAGTCATGGCCGGTCCCACCGGGATCCCCGGCGACCGGGGGCGGGTGCCCCGGAGTGGTGGGTCATGTCAGTCTCCTTGCGCGGACGTCGGGCCGGCGGTGAGCAGGCGGTGGGTGATCTGCACCTCGGGGCCGAGCCGGACCAGGCGGGTGGCCAGGTCCTCGACCGCGGCGTGCAGGGCCGCGTCGGTCAGCGGCGCCAGCGCGTCCAGGACGAACAGGGCGGTGGTGGTGTCCTCGGTCAGACCGGTGCGGCGTCCCTGGCGCCAGTTCCAGCGCCGGCAGGTCACGCCGGCGTCGTCGCACCACACCACCTCTCCGGGCTGGGGGTGCTCGGTCACCGGTGCGCCGGCCGCGACCGTGTCGAACGGCTCGGCACCGGTGGCGCGGGCCAGGCGCGGAGCGCCGCGGTAGCGGGAGAGGTCCTCCCCGCCGAGCGGGATCTGGTGCAGCACCGAGACCGCGTTGTAGAGGTCCGTGAGCCGGTTGACCCGCGGCAGCCCGGTGGAGGCCCGGCGCAGCAGGGCCTCCAGGCTGTTGCGGGTGCGCTGCGGTTTCGCCCCGAACGCCCGGTAGGCCTCCCGCCAGGCGGCCACGTGCGGCAGCTGCTCCACCGGCCGGCCGTCCAGCGCCCGGCGGGCGGCGGCCTCGGCCTCCTGCAGCAGCGCCTCACCGGTCTCGTCGCTCGGACCCGGGACGATCCCGTCGACGGCCAGCAGCGCGGCCCGGTAGTCCGGTCGCAGCGCGAACACCTCCGCCTCGACCCGGGCCTCGTCGAGCAGCCGTTCCAGTGTGCTCGGCTCAGTCATGAGAACCCTCCTGGCGGTGTCCCGAGCCCACGCCCGGTTCGAAGACGGTCAGGGAGAAGCGCGCCGGCCCGGCCCCGGGGTTGGCGTAGGCATGGGCCACGTCGCCGGGAAAGGTGAGCGCGTCGCCGGTGTCGAGGGGGACGGACCGGCCGGCGATCTCGACGGTGAGCGTGCCCTGCTGGACCTGTAGGAGCTCCTCGGTGCCCGGGGCATGGGCCTCACTCGCGTGCCGGTCGCCGGGGCCCAGGGTCCAGTCCCACAGCTCCACCACGTCCGGGGGCGCGGTGCCGGCCACCAGGACCCCCCGGCCGCCGGAGTTCCCGGTCCACAGGACCGCGCCCTCCCCGTGCCGGGTGACCTTCACCGGCCTGGGCTGCGGCGGCTCCACCAGCGCCGGCAGCCCGATGCCGAGGGCGTCGCTGATCCGCAGCAGGGTGCCCACGCTGGGGTTGGCCGCGCCCTGCTCCACGTTGACCACCATCCGGCGGCTGACCCCGGCGGCCTCGGCCAGCTGGTCCAGCGTCCAGTGCCGGTGCTGCCGCTCCTGTCTCACGCGGGTGCCGATGGCCGTCGCCAAGGTCGTCGTGCTCTCGTCCATGAGTGCACCGTAATGCACTGACAGTGCATTATGGAAATTTCCAGTCCCCGCCCGGGTGCTGCCCTCGTTCCTCCGCTCTGCTATAGCTGGAAGCCCGGCAGGACCGGAAAAATCACCACCAGATCGAACAGCAGGATGAACAGCAGACCGAACAGCAGACCGAGCAGAAGCAGGTGCGACATCACCGTCACGATCACCGCAGCCGGCGCCGGAGGCGTCGGCCCCGCCCCGGCCCCCGGACCGGCCGGCGCGCGCACGAGCACGGGGACGGCGCTCGTGCCGGCGCCCCGTCCGCGCCGACGATGAGTCCGGACGGGACGCCCGGGGGGCGTCGCCGGCCTCTCCGGCTCGTCCTGAGCCTGCTGCTGCTGGGGTCGCTCGCGGGCGCGCTGGTGCTGGTCGGGCCGAACCTGCTGAGCGGTCTGCGCGCGGGCGACGACTGGGCGCGCTGGGGCCCGGAGTGCACGGTCGAGACCGCGGACGGGGAGGTGGAGCTCACCCGTGAGGAGGCGAAGCGGGCCACGACGGCGGTGGCGCTCGCCGCCCGCGGGCAGGCCGTGGACACCGCCGGGCTCGACGAGACGGTGCTGCAGCGGCTGGCCGACGGGCCGCCCGAGGACGCCGGCGCGAGCCTGGCCTGCCGGGGCCCGGCCGACGGCGGGCTGCCCGAGCAGCAGCTGACCGGGACCGGTCTGACGCCCCGCGCCGAGCGGCTGCGCGCGGCGATGACCGAGGTGTTCGGCGAGCAGAGCCTGGGCGGGTTCGCCCCGGGCGGCGTGGATCGGGGGCACGGCGAGGAGTCGACGCACTACGACGGGCGCGCCGTCGACGTCTTCTTCCGGCCGGTGACCGAGGAGAACCGGCGGGCGGGGTGGGTGCTGGCCCAATGGCTGGTCGCGCACGCCGAGGACCTGGACGTCCAGTACGTCATCTTCGACGACCGGTTCTGGAGCGCGCACAGCGCCCGCGGGCGCTGGCAGGACTACGACGCCCCCGAGCCCGCCAACGAGATCCTGCGCCACCTGGACCACGTGCACGTGGACGTGCTGCGGGGCGGCGCCGGCTGAGCGGCCCGCTGCGGCCCACGGGGCGGCGACGAGGAGCCGGTGTGCCCTGGTGCGGTCGACCGGTCGAGCGCGCCCTACCGGGACGGGACAGGAGGTGCCGGCACCGGTGACCCAGGGTGTCCGGCAGCGAAGATGCGGCAGCGCCGGCCCTCGGCCAGCACCTCGTCGACGAGTTCCAGTCCCGCCTTCTCGAGCACCCGTTGTGAGGCCAGGTTCTCCGCGAACGTCTCGGCCCACACCGGCAGACCACAGTCCTGGGCGATGCCGACGAGCTCGGTGGCCACCTCGGTCGCCAGACCACGCCCCCACATCTCCGGTCGCAGCGCGTAGCCGATCCACAGCTGCCAGCCCCCTTCCCCGGGCGCCGGCTGGAGGCGCAGCATCGCATCTCCCACGCAGCGGCCGTCGACCACGATCGCCACGCCGCGCACGACCCGCCCGGACCCCGGGTCGCGTCCCGCCAGACGGGCGTCGATGCGGTCCCGGACCTCCTCGCGCGACAAGGGGGCATGGCCCAGGTGCTCGGTGACGTGCGGATCGCCCCGGTAGGCGAGCATCGCCTCGAGGTCGGAGGCGCGCACCGGGCGCAACAGGCACCGGTCCGTGCGCCGGGGCCACGCGCCGGCGATCGGGTCAGGCGGACCGGTCATGGCCCCGGCCGCCCGGGCGCCCGCGGCGGTGGGGCGCCCGGGACCTCGGATCCCCCGCCCGGGGCGCCGTGGGACCTCACGGGCGTGGCCGATCCCGTTCCCGCCGGCCCGGCCCCGGTGACCGCGCCCCGTACTCGTTCACCAGCAGCGTTCCTCCCGCCGCGGGGACGAGGTACAGCGCCGGCGGCCACTCGGTCACGGCGAAGAGGCCCAGTGCGAGCAGCAGGACGACCAGTGCGACGATCCGAACTCTGTGGTGCATGACATCACTCCCCTCGAGTCCGTGGAGCGTAGCACCGGGCCCGCGGCCGCACGCGGGCCGACGGGGCAGGGGCGCGCACGCCTCCCGTCCCGGCGCCGGTCCTCCGCGCCGGGGCGGGCGCCGACGGTGCGCGGGTCCGGTGCGGCTGGCGGAGCGGGCCGGCCGGCCCGCTCGTCCCTCGTCAGCGGGACGGGCTGGTGAGCTGCGCCGTGGTCGCCACGGTGGCGAACTCCCCGTGCAGGTTGACCGCGGTGACCCGGGCCAGGTCGGCCGCGGGCACGGTCACGCCGTCCGGTCCCGTGCGGTCGAAGGTGTGGGTGGCATCCAGGGCGAAGTGGACCCGGTAGCCGAGGTTGCCCCCGACCCGGGCCGTGGTCTCGCAGCAGTGGTTGGTCGTGATGCCGCAGACGACCAGCTCCGGGACGTCGTGGGCCTGCAGCCAGGCGTGCAGGTCGGGGCTGCCGTGGAAGCTGGAGTTGACGCTCTTGCGCACCAGCAGGTCCGGGGTGCCGGTGAGGATGTCCTTGAAGGCGTTGCCGGGGCGGTCCGGGTGCAGCGGTGAGGTCGGGGTCGTGGAGTCGTGCCGGACGAACACCACGGGACTGCCGCTCTCCTGCCAGTGGGCCAGCAGGGCCGCGATGTTCGCCTCGCACGACGGGTTGTCCCGCCGGCCCCAGTACGCGGCGTCGTCGAAACCCCGCTGGACGTCGACGACGACCAGGGCTGCGCGCGGGCCCGGGGCACCGGGCGTGGAGTCGGTCACGCTCGTGACGATACACCGGGCGATGTGGGGCCGGGAGCCCCTCGGCGGTCCCCCTGCGGCAGCGCCCCCGGAGGGCCTCGCCGCCGGGCCGCATGACGCCGCGCGCAGCCGGTGAGAGGCTGGAACCCATGACGACGACCCACCGCTACGACGTGGAGATCCTCCACCTGCTCGTCTCCCCCGGCCACGCCTACTTCGGCCGGGCCCGGGACGGCGCCGCGGACGTCCCGACGACGGACGCGGACCGCGCCGAGCTGGTGACCGGCAAGGGCATCGTCGGCGACCGGTTCTTCGGCAAGGCCGCGCACATGGACGCGGCCGTCACCCTGCTCGCCGTCGAGGCGCTCGAGGCCATCGCGGCCGACCTTGGCGCCGACCCCTTCGACCCTCTGCTCGCCCGGCGCAACGTGGTCCTGCGCGGCGCCGAGCTGGCCCCGCTGCTCGGGCAGGAGTTCGCCCTGGAGTCGCGCGGTGAGCTCGTCCGACTGCGAGCCGGGCGGCCCGCTCACCCCTGCGCGTGGATGGACCGCATGCTCGCCCCCGGGGCGCACGCCGCGATGCGCGGACGGGGAGGTCTGCGCTGCCGGCCGCTCTCGGACGGAGTCCTGCACCGTGGGCCGGCCGTGCTGCACAGCCCGGTGCCCCTGGACCCGGAGCGGGCCGGGGACGCGGTCCGGCTGCGCCCCGCCCGGCTGCCCTGACCGAGCACGCCACGGGGCCCCGCCGGTGCGGGAGGGGCGCGCGGGGCAGAGCGCCCGGGAGGCGGCGCGCTCTGCCCACCGCGCAGCGGGTCCGCGGCACCGGCCGCGAGCGCTCGTCCCCGACTCCGCGCCGGGTGGGGGCCCGGCCCGCTCACCGGTCGCGGGCCGCGCTCGAGGTGCTGCCGGGGCCGGGCGCCGGCCCGTGCTCGGGCGTGTCGTGCCGGCGCCGGAGGGACTGCACGATGAGGTAGCCGCCGGCCGCGATGAGCGCCAGCGGCCACAGGTAGGACACCGCGGACAGCAGCACGGTGGCCTCCAGGGCGATCAGTGCCGCGAGGAGGGCCAGGGCGGCGGCGGGGATCCACGCCCAGCGGTTGCGGGCCGCGCCGGTCGGCAGCACGGCCACGAGCGCGAACGTGACGGCCAGCCCCACGAAGAACAGCACTCCGCCGGCCTGTTCCTCCTGGGCGGCGGCGGTGAGCAGGGCCTGCAGCGCCAGGGTGATCAGCACACCGGCCGGGATGAGGGCCCACCACCGGCGGTGGTCGCGCAGGTAGACGGCGGCGAATCCGGCGCCGCCGCCGCCGAGGAACAGGGCACCGCCCCACTGCTGGCTGCCGGGCACACCGGCGTCGTCGAACAGCACGAGCAGGCCGAGTCCGAGCAGGGTGCCCGCGGGGATCGCCGCCCACCACTTGGACGGGTCCGTGGCGTACAGGACGGCGAACGCGGCGCCGGCCGCGAGGAAGAGCAGTCCCCACAGCACGCCGACGGCTCCCATGAGGCCGGTCGCCTCCAGGAGTAGCAGTACCCCCGCGGCCAGCAGCAGGGTCCCCAGCACGATCGTCGCGGTCCTCCGTGGCACGGCCACCACCCCCCTGGACCCAGGGTAGGCCGCCGGGACCGGGGCCGGTCCGGCGCGGCGGCCGATGGGCGCAACAAGTCGTCGCACCCGGGAGAACCCTCGGGTGGGCGACGGACGGCAGCCGCGCCGGCGCGGCCAGGGGCCGGCGCGGCGACCGGCACGTGCGCCCCCTGACCGACGTCGGCGGCGGCCGCCGCGACGACATCATCGGCTCCGGACCCCCGGCACGGACGTTCAGCCCCCTGAGCGCGTCCGCGGCGGCTCTGCGCAGCGCCGGTGCTTCCCGGGCGGCGTCACGATCGGGACATGTCGGCCCCGGGCCTTACCGCACCGGCACAGGGTGCCTACGGTGGAAATGCCCACGTGCAGCGCACGGTCCCGGGGATCCGGACGCCGGCACCGGGGGCGTCGGCCACGGGGGCCGGCGCCGGTCAGTTCACGATGAGGAGTCTGGTCATGGCTGGATTGATGCGCAGGGAGGCCTTCGACGTGCTCGAGCCCCTCCGTCGTCTCATGGAGGGGGACCTGGAGACCACGTGGCCGCGCGTGGAGGAGTTCCAGGACGGCAACACCATGGTGATCCGGGCGGAGCTGCCCGGGATCGACCCGGACAAGGACGTCGAGCTCACGGTCGTCAACGACACCCTGCACCTGCGGGCCACCCGCCAGGAGAGGACCGAGCACAAGGACAAGGGCAGCTACCGCTCCGAGTTCCACTACGGCTCCTTCTCCCGCGCCCTGCCCCTGCCCAAGGGCTGCCGGGAGGAGGACATCACCGCCGCCTACACCGACGGGGTGCTCGAGGTCCGGGCCCCGATGCGCGAGCCGGGTGAACAGGCCACCAAGAAGATCCCGGTGACCCGTCGGGAATCCGGCTCCGCCTAGGGTCACCGCCCGCGGCGGCGGTTCCACCGGTGTGCGACCCGCCGCCCGACCGCGGCCCGACCGCGGCCCCGGCCACGGTGCACCGCACCGCCTCGAGCCCGGCGTCCCGGGGACGGGGCGACCCCATCCACCCTCCCCGGCAGCGCCGGCCCCGCACAGAAGGAGCGCCATGAGCGACACCCCGATCGAGACCCCCACCGGCGACCGCGTCATCGTGGGCGTCGACGGCTCGGACCACTCCAGGGAGGCGCTGCGGGAAGCGGCCCGGCTGGCGCAGGCCTTCGACGCCCCTCTGGAGGTGATCGCGTGCTGGCAGGATCCGGCCCTGTACGCGACCTCCTACGGATACATCCCCGAACTCGATCCCGAAGCGTTCCAGGCCGACGCCCGGCGCATGCTCCAGGACACGCTCCAGGAGGTGTTCGGCGAGACCCGCCCCGCCCGGCTGAGCACCCGGCTGCTGCGCGGACGCCCCGCCGAGCTGCTCGTCGAGGAGAGCAGGAGCGCCCGGATGCTGGTGGTCGGGGCGCGCGGCGTCGGCGGGGTGCTCGGCATGATCCTGGGCTCGGTCAGCTCCGCGCTGGTCTCCCACGCGCACTGCCCGGTCCTGGTCGTGCGCCGGTAGGCGACGTGCTCTGCACCCGACGGTCAGGCCGTGCGTCCGGCGGCGGGTCCGCGGGAGGCGCTCCGGCCCGTGGCCCCGCCGATCCGCCGGACGGCACGCCGCCGTGACCGAGGAGGTCCCCGCCGTCTCCGTCCGCCGGGCCCGGGCCACCGACGTCCCCGCCGTGGTGGCCCTGCTCGGGCAGCTCGGCTACGCCCCCGAGGCGCGCTGGGTGCGCGCCTGGGTGTGCACCGGCGGACCCGACGACCGGTGTCTGGTGGCGGAGGCGGCCGGACGGGTGGTCGGCCTGGCGCACCTGCACCGGGTGCCGTTCCTGACCGAGAGCGCCTACCGGGCCCGGCTCACCGCGCTCGTGGTCGACGAGCCCGCCCGGTCCCAGGGCGTGGGCGCGCTCCTGCTGGCCGCGGCCGAGCGGACGGCGCGGGACATGGGGGCCACCGCGCTGGAGCTGTCGACCTCGAACCGGCGGCGGCGGGCCCACCGGTTCTACGAACGCCACGGCTACGCCCAGCCGTCACGGCACTACCGCAAGGCCGTGCCTCCGGACGGCCCCTGAGCCGGCGGGCGCGATCCCCGTGGCCGTCCCCTCCTGGCGGCCTGCGGCGGGACGGCGGCCTGCGGCTCCCTCGGTCGCCGCGGGCGCCTCAGGCGGGTGGCCACGGGGAGGCGGGGCCGGGCTCCCTGCCCCCCTGGTGGACATGGGCGGCCATGGTCACCACGGTGATGAGCTGGGCGGTGATGACCGCGGAGGCCCAGCCGCCCTCGGCGGCGACGAGGTGGACGGCCAGGGGCACGACGAGGAGCAGCGGGAGGGCACGGACCACCAGCAGCCGGCCCCGCTCGCCCGGGGCCTCGGGAACGTCCTCGCCGGCCGGAGGCGTCCGGTCCGTGCGCCCGAAAGGCCCGTCCGCGGCGACGAGGTCGGCCCAGCGGCGCCGGCGACGCGCGTGGTGGAGCATGCCGGCCAGCACCGCGGGATACATCGCGGCCACGACCCCCGAGACGAAGAGCAGCACCAGTCCGTCGTCGCCCCCGGCGCGCAGGCCGACGACGAACCCGAGGCCCAGAGGCAGCAGCCAGAGCCCGAGGAGCAGCTTGTCGACGCCGGTCAGCACGTGGTCCTCCCCCGGTCGGACGTGCTCGATGACCGCATCCTCCCACCCCGGGCACCGCCGTGTCTGACCCCTCATCCGGGGGCGCGGGCCCACCGGGGCACCCGGCAGGGACGGGCGTCCCGGACCGGGGTCCGGGACGCCCGTCCCGTGCGGTGCCCGGCGGTCTCAGTCCCGCCGGGACGCCCGGGCGGCGGCGACGACGCCCACGACGTCCTCGAAGAGCGGGTGACCGGGCTCGAGGCCGGTCAGCCGCCCGGCCAGGGTCTCGTCCGGGTCCGGTCCGCCCAGCAGCTGCGCGAGCTCGGCGGCCTCCGGGTCGTCCGGGGCGTCGAAGCGCAGGGCCGCGGCCATGGCGTCCAGCAGGGCGGCGGTGCCCAGTCCGCGCTCGGCCAGCTCCGCGGCCGGCCCGGTGAACCGCTCGTGCCGGCTCAGCTTGCGCAGCGGGGCCCGGCCCACCCGGTCCACGGTGTCCGGCAGCTCGGCGTTGGCGAAGCGGGTGAGGATCTTCTGCACGTAGGCCTCCTGCTCCGCGGGGTCGAAGCCGTGCTTGGCCACCAGCAGCGTTTTGGTCTCCTGCAGGACCGCCTCGACCTTGGCCCGGATCTGCGGATCGGCCAGCGCGTCCGAGAGCTTGCGCTTCCCGGCGGCGCGCCCGAAGTAGGCGGCGGCCGCGTGGCCGGTGTTCACGGTGAACAGCTTGCGCTCGATGTAGGGGCCTAGTGCCTCCACCCAGGTCACCCCGGGGATCTCCGGGACGGTGTCGCCGAACGGTCCCCGCTCGATCGCCCACTCGAGGTAGGGCTCCACCCGCACGTCCAGGCCCGCCCCCGGTTCCTGGTTCGGCACGATGCGGTCCACCGCGGTGTTGGCGAAGACAGCCCGGGTGTCGACCGCCGCGTCGTCGAGGCCCTGGTCCCGGGCAGCGGCCCGGACCTCCCGCTCCAGGATGTCGGTGGCGTTGATCGCGTTCTCACAGGCCATCACCGCCACCCGGGACGCCCCGGCCGGGCGGGCGGCCAGGCCCTTGGCGATGGCCGGGGCCACGAACCGCAGGATGTTCGGGCCCACGGCCGTGGTCACCACGTCCGCTCGGGCCAGCTCCTGGACCAGTCGGTCCTCGTCCGTGGCGGAGTTGACCGCCCGGTAGCCCTCGACGACGTGGTCGCGGCCGCCCTCGCCGGCCTCGTGCACCGTGTAGCTGGGGGTCGAGGCCAGCGCGTCGATCAGCGGCGCCGCCACGTCCGCGAAGACCACCTCGTAGCCCGCTTCGTGGAGCAGCAGCCCCACGAAACCCCGTCCGATGTTGCCTGCACCGAAGTGCACTGCCGTACTCATGGGTTCACCTTCCCGAAGACGTCCATCACCTCGCCCACGGTACGCGCCACCGGCGGTCAGGACACCTGTGCGCGCCACCGGACACCGTGCCGGCGGCGCCGGGACGCCGCAGCCGAGGACGCCGAGGGCGCAGAGCGGCGATCAGGGCACGGAGCGGCATCAGCCGTGAACTCGCGGCACGGTCCTCTCCCGGGGCGCGGTCCTCTCCCGGGGCGCGGGCACGGTGCGGGGACCGGCGGGAAGGTCCAGCACCGGCAGCAGGCGGTGGACGAGCGGCCCGATGGCGAGCGCGTAGACGACGGTGCCCACGCCCACGCTGCCCCCCAGCATCCAACCCGTGGCCAGGACGCAGAGCTCGATGGCCGTGCGCACCCGCCGGACGGAGCCGCCGGTGCGCGCCACCAGCCCGGTCATCAGGCCGTCGCGGGGGCCGGGGCCGAAGCGGGCCCCGATGTAGGCGGCGGTGGCCGCCCCGTTGAGCAGCACACCGCCCGCGAGCAGCCCCACCCGGGCAGGAATCCCGGTGACGTGCGGGAGCACGAGGAGGGCTGCGTCGACGACCAGGCCGATGACCACGATGTTGCTGATCGTCCCGAGACCCGGCCGCTGCCGCAGCGGCACCCAGAGCAGGAGGACCAGCGCGCCGGTGGCGATGACCACCGCCCCGAAGCTCCAGCCGAGCCGCTCGGCCACGCCCTGGTGGAAGACGTCCCAGGGATCCAGGCCGAGGTCGGCACGGAGCATCAGGGCGAGCGAGAAGCCGTAAGCCACCAGGCCGGTGTACAACTGGACGAGTCTGCGCCTCAACATGCCTCCAGTTTCAGCTCGACTGGCATTGCTTGCTATAGCCAGTCGGTGAACACTGGTTCTCGTGACCCGCAGGATCAGCGCCCGTGCCCTGGCCCCGATGCTCCCGCCCCCGTCCGGCCGCGGACCCGCCTATCGAGAGCTGGCGGACCACCTGCGCCTGCTCGTGCTGGACGGACGAGTGCCGCTGGGCGTGGCGCTGCCCGGGGAGCGGGAGCTGGCGGCCGCCCTCGGCCTGAGCCGGACCACCGTCACCGGGGCCTACCGGCTGCTGCGGGAGGACGGCTGTCTCACCGGCCGGCAGGGCGCGCGCAGCACCACGGCCCTGCCCGGCAGGAGCGGAACGAGCACACCGGGCCCGGAGGCACCGGACGGAGTGCTGGACCTCGCCTACGCGGCGCTGCCGGCCGCGCCGCAGGCCGTGCACGCCGCCTACGCCGCGGCTCTCCAGGACCTGCCGGCGCACCTGCCGAGCCACGGGTACTCCCCGGCCGGGGTGGGCGTGCTGCGCGAGGCCGTCGCCGAGACGTACACGGCCCGGGGCCTGCCGACCACGGCGGAGCAGATCCTCGTCACCTCCGGGGCGCAGCACGCCCTGCACCTCGTGCTCCGACTGGTCACCGCGGCGGGCGACCGCGTCGTCGTCGACCACCCCTCCTACCCGCACGCCCTCGACGCCGTGCGGGAGGCGCGCTGCCGTCCCGTGCCCGTGGCCCTCGGGAGCACCGGGTGGGACGTCGAGGGCTTCCGCGCCGCGCTCCGGCAGACCGCGCCGACCATGGCCTACGTGATCCCGGACTTCCACAACCCCACGGGTCGGTGCATGACCGGTCAGGAGCGCGCCGCGATCGTGCGCGCCGCGCGCGAGTCCCGGACCACGCTGGTCGTGGACGAGACCCTCGTCGACCTGCACCTCGACGGACCGCCCCCGCCTCCGGCTGCGGTCCACCACCCGGACGTCATCTCGATCGGCTCGACGAGCAAGTCCTACTGGGCAGGTCTGCGCATCGGGTGGGTCCGTGCGGCACCCGGGACGGCCGCCCGGCTGGCGGCGGCCCGACCGAGCGTGGACATGGGCTCGCCGATCGTCGAGCAGCTGGCGACGGCGGCACTGCTGCGGGACCCGGACGTGCTCCCGGCCCGCCGGGAGCAGCTGCGCGTCCAGCGGACGGCGCTGGTCGCCCTCCTCAGCGAGCACCTGCCCGGCTGGCGGTTCGAGGTGCCCCCGGGGGGACTCTCCCTGTGGGCCGAGCTGCCGGAACCGGTCGGCAGCGCGCTGGCCGCGCTCGCGCCGCGCCACGGGCTGCGCCTGGCGGCGGGGCCCCGCTTCGGCGTCGACGGGACCTTCGAACGGTTCCTGCGCCTGCCCTTCACGCTGCCCGTCGCGGAGCTGGAACGGGCCGTGTCCGGCCTGGCCCGTGCCGACGCCGCGCTCGGCAGCGCGCCGCTGGACCCCGTCGGCCCCGCGACCTCCGCGCAACTGGCCTGACGCCCGCTCCCGGCCGGCCCGTCCGGGAGCACCGGGCAGCACGCGACACGGGGCGTCACATGCGCCGCCGCCGATCCCCGGACCGAACGCGCCGGACCCGTCGCCGGCTCCCGCGTCGGGTCATCCGGTGCCGGCCCACCGGGACCGCACCGCGTGCGGGCGGGGCAGCGCACTCCAGACGGAGCCGAGGGCCATGCCCACGAGCCACAGGCACGGGAACCACCACTGCCATCCGCCCAGGTGCAGGGAGAACCCCACGACGAGGACGATCGTCAGCAGCAGGTTCATGAACAGCAGCGTCATCTGGTTCGGCATGGCGGTCCCCCTCCGCTCGGCGTCGTTCCCCCGGCATCGTGGCACGGCCCGACCGGGCCCGTCTGACCCCTCTTCCGGGGGCAGGGCGGGTGACCGAGCCGGAAGGACGGGGCGGGCCGGACAGACAGCAGGCTCCGGACGAGCAGGCCGTTCCGCACGATCGAAAGGTCACTGCACGCCGGACGGGCACTGCGCACCGAACGGGGCGTGCGCGCCGGACGAGCCGGGGCGGGCCGGCTCAGAGGCCGGTGAGGACGTCCAGCGCGGTCCGCAGCCCCCGCTCCTGCCGCATGGCGCGTCCCAGCCGCGCGGCCCGCTCGCCCCGGGCCAGGGCCTCGCCCAGCGCCGGGACCAGCGTCTCCACCGTTAGCCTCCGGTGGGGCACGGGGGCCGACGCGATCCCCAGGCGGTGGAGCTGCCCGGCCCAGAACGGCTGGTCGGCGAGGAAGGGCACGACCACGGAGGGCACGCCCTCGCGGGCGACGGTGTGCACCGTTCCGGCCCCGCCGTGGTGGACCGCCGCGGCGGCCCCCCGGAGCACGGGGCCCAGCGGCGCGGACGGCACGACCAGCACGTCCTCCCCGGGGTGGTCCTCCGGCAGGACCAGGCCGCCCCATCCGCTGAGCAGCAGGGTGCGCAGGCCGTGGGCGCGCGCCCCGGCCACGACCGCACGGGCCCGGGCCTGCGCGTCGCCCGCCCGCATGGACCCGAAGGTCGCCACCAGGTACGGTCCGCCGCGCACGAACCGGTCCACCACGGGCTCCGTCGCAGGCTCCAGCGCCTCGTCGTGCCACGCTCCGGTCAGGTGGACCGCGGCCGGCCAGTCGGCGGGCCGCGGCAGCAGGTGCGGGCTGGCCCCGATCAGCGTGGCCCGGGAGGGCGAGCGGGACGAGGGGGCCCGGCCACCGGGCAGCGCCGCGCAGGCACCCTCGACGTCGGCGCGGAACAGCCGCGCCGCGCCGCGCGGCACCGCGTAGGTGGCCCGGTTGAACCGCCCGAGGTCCGCGCTGACCGTGGGCCCGCCCGGGGCGGAGAACTCGCGGGTGGGCGTGGCCACGGGCACGAACTCGGTCAGCACCCGCGGGACGCCCAGGGCGTCGGCCACGGCCGGGGCGGTGAGGATCAGCGGGTGGTGCACGACCAGGTCGGGGCCGAAGGCCAGCGTCTCCCGCACCGCGGCCGAGAGCATCCGCCGCATGCCGGGGCGCACCTCGGTGCGGTAGTGGCGCAGCGCCGCGCGCGGGGAGAGCCCGTCGGTGCGCAGCAGACGGTGGAAGTCCACCCCGAGACGCACGGTGTCGAGCCCGGACAGGTCGGCGCCGGACCGGTCCGGCACCCCCAGCCGGACCTCGTGCCCCCGGGCGGCGGCGTAGCGGGCCAGGGCTGCGAACGGCTCGACGTCGCCGCGGGTTCCGGAGGTCAGGAGCATCATGCGCACGACCACCAGTCTGCCCGGCCGCACGGCCGGGCACGAACCGCCGTGGGCGCCGCCCCGGCCGCCCTCCGGGCCGGGCGCCCCGCCCGCCCGCGGAAGTTCCCCGGTTCCCGCGGCCCCGTAGAGTGGAGGGCGCCCGGGCTTCCCGGGTGCCCGTCGTCCGAGGAGGACCACCACCGTGCCAGCAGCAGGCCCCGCTCCCGCCCTCCGGCGGATGGTGCACATCTCACGGCCGGTGCTCTGGATCAACACGCTGGGCCCGGGCGTGCTGGGCATGTGGCTCACCGGCTCGCTGCTGCGGTGGGAGGCCGTGCCGCTGCTGCTGTGGCTGACCCTGCCGTTCAATCTGCTGATCTACGGCGTCAACGACATCTTCGACCAGGACACCGACGCCCTGAACCCGCGCAAGGGGTCGCTGGAGGGCGCCCGGATCAGGGCCTCCGAGGTGCGCACGATCTGGGTGTCGGTGCTCGCCGCCAACCTGCCGTTCGCCCTCTGGTTCGCCCTCGCCCTCCCCCCGGCGGCGCTGGGCTGGATCGCGCTGTACGTGCTGGTGTTCGTGTTCTACTCGGCCCCGCCGCTGCGCTTCAAGGCGCGGCCCTTCCTCGACTCCCTGAGCAACGCCGCCTACGCCCTCCCCCTGGTCGTCCTGGCCTACGCGCTCGGCGACACCCCCGTGTGGCCGGCGGCGCTGGGCCTGATGGCCTGGAGCGTGGCCAAGCACGCCTTCGACGCCGTCCAGGACATCGAGGAGGACCGCGCGGTGGGCATCACCACGACGGCGGTCCGGCTCGGCGCGCGCGGCACCGGGTGGTGGAGCGGCGCGTGGTGGGCCGTGTCCGTGCTGGGCTTCGCGCTCGTCAGCGTTCCGGTGGCGGTGGTCAACGCGCTCATCGCCGGGTGGCTCGTGGTCTCCCTGCTGCAGGCCCCGGCCCCGGCCACCGGCCACCGGCTCTACCGGCACTCCATCGCGTTCCCCTACGTCGCCGGCACCGTGGCCGGGGTGCAGCTGGCGGGCGCGCTGATCCTGGGACGGTACCCGTGAGCCGCGTCGTCGTGGTCGGCGGCGGCATCGGCGGTCTGACCGCCGCCGCCCTGCTGGGCCACGCCGGCCACCGGGTCACCGTGCTGGAGGCCGCCGACCACCTCGGCGGCAAGAGCCGGCGCATCGAACAGGCCGGGCAGCGGATGGACACCGGGCCCTCGCTGGTCACGTTCCCGGGAGTGTGGCAGGAGCTGCTCGGGCGCCTGGACACCCTGCGCGGCGCGGGCACCGGTGCCCGCGCCGGGGAGCCCGACGCCGCGGCGGTGGCCCGTCTGGAGCTGGAGCGGCTGCCCGACATCGGGACGTACTACTACCGCGGCACCCGCAGCGAGCTGCCCGTGCCGCCCGGCCACCCCTGGCACGCGGCCTGGGCGCGCTTCGAGTCCGAGCACGGCGGTCTCGGCCCGGACATCACCCGGCTGCTCACCACTGCTCCCCTGGACCGCAGCTCCTACCCCGCGCTGGCCGCGCTCGGCCGGCTCTACGGGCCGCACCTGACCACCCGCAGCTACCTCGACGGCCTCGACTGGATGCCGGAGGGCCTGCGCGAGGTGATCGCCATCCACACCCTCAACGCCGGCGTCAGCCCCTCGCGCACCCCGGCCCTCTACGCGAGCATGCCCGCGGTGATGGCCCGGGACGGGGTGTGGATCCCCCGCGGCGGGGTGTACGAGCTGGTCGAGGCCCTGGAGCGGCTGGCCCGGCGGGCCGGCGTGGAGACCCGCACCGGGGAGCCGGTCACCGCCGTCGCACGACGGCGGGTCGAGACCGCCCGCGGCACCTACCGGGCCGACGCCGTGGTCAGCGGGGTCGACGCCCACCGCCTGGGCGGCCTCCTCGCCGGGGGCGCCCCCCGGCGACCGCGCCGGCTCAGCTGCTCGGCGATCGCGATCTACGCCGTCCTCGACGCCGCGCTCCCCGAGGGCACGCCCCGGCACGGAGTCATCCTGCCGGACCGCCCGGCGGAGCTCTACGCCAGCCTGGAGGCCGGGGAGGAGC
The DNA here is from genome assembly GCF_001027955.1 of Kocuria sp. SM24M-10. Taxonomy (NCBI): domain Bacteria; kingdom Bacillati; phylum Actinomycetota; class Actinomycetes; order Micrococcales; family Micrococcaceae; genus Kocuria; species Kocuria sp. SM24M-10. Next base: position 30,641 of record NZ_LDNX01000140.1, read on the forward strand.
CCGCGCAGACCATGGCCTTCGCGAACTACTACCCGGCCCACGGCGTCTACCCGAACAGCTCCCCCACCCTGGCCCTGCTCCTGACGGCCCCCGCCAACGGGAGGTCCTACACCCTCGACGACCCCTTCGTGGTCCGCGAGCTCGACCGAGCGGCCCGGGTGCTGGGGCTGCGGGCCCCGCTGCGGGAGCACTTCCGCCGCACGGAGATCCTCGACCCGGCGTTCTTCGCCGTCCACGGCTCGGCGCAGGGGGCGCTCTACGGCGCGGTCCGTCCGTCGTGGCAGAGCGGGCCCCTGCACATCCCGTCCCACCGGAGCCTGCTGCGCCCGTGGCTGTGGCGGGTGGGGGCCTCCGTCCATCCGGGCGGCGGGCTGCCGGCCGTCCTGGGCGGGGCGATGATCTCGACGGAGAAGCTGCTGCAGCACCTGGGGCCGGCGGCCTGAGCCGAGCGCCCGGCGGCCACGGGCGCTCGGCTGCGACGGTCGCTCGGGCCGGGGCCCGGCCTCAGGTCCCGCAGAACGTGGTGTACGGCCCGAAGTCCTCCGCCGCGGGGGCGGCGTAGCGCTCCAGGCCCGGCCGCTCGTCGTACGGGGCGGTCACCGCTTCCAGGAGCCGTCCCAGCGGGTCGAGATCGCCGTCCCCGGCCGCTGCGAGCGCCTCCTCGACGAGGTGGTTGCGCGGGATGTAGACCGGGTTGGTCCGGTCCATGATCTCGGGGTCCGGGTTCTGGGCCCGCCAGCGCTCGGCCCAGCGGTCGAAGGCCTGCAGATCGAGCACCAGGTCCCGGGCGGGCCGGGCGTCGCCGCGGGCGGCCGCGCCGAGGTTGCGGAAGAAGGACGTGTGGTCCACGTGGTTGGCCTGGAGCAGGGCGAACAGGTCGTCGGCCAGCGCGGAGACGACGTCGTCGCCGAGCTCCTGGGGCAGACCGAGCTTGGCGCGCAGGCCGGCCGTCCAGGCGGCGCTGTACTGCCCGGCGAACGCCCCGAGCGACGTCTCCGCCAGACCCACCGCACGGTCCTGGTCCTCGTCGAAGAGAGGCAGCATGGCCTCGGCGAGCCGCGCGAGGTTCCACTCCGCCGCGACCGGCTGGTTGCGGTAGGCGTAGCGCCCGCGCTCGTCGATCGAGCTGTAGACCGTGGCCGGGTCGAAGGCGTCCATGAACGCGCACGGCCCGTAGTCGATGGTCTCGCCCGAGATGGTCATGTTGTCGGTGTTCATCACCCCGTGGACGAAGCCCACCAGCATCCACTGCGCGACCAGGGACGCCTGGGCGGCCACGACGGCTTCGAACAGGGCCAGATGCGGGTGCTCGGCCGATGCCGCTTCGGGGTAGTGCCGGTCGACGGCGTGGTCGGCGAGGCGGCGCAGCAGCCCGAGATCGCCGGTGGCCCGGGCGTACTGGAAGCTGCCGACCCGCAGGTGGCTGCCGGCCACCCGGGCCAGCACGGCCCCCGGCAGCAGGCGCTCCCGGCGCACCCGGCGTCCTGTCGCCACGACGGCGAGGGCACGTGTCGTGGGGATGCCCAGGGCGTGCATCGCCTCGCTGACGACGTACTCGCGCAGCATCGGGCCGACCGCGGCGAGGCCGTCGCCGCCGCGCGCGAACGGCGTGCGGCCGGAGCCCTTCAGGTGGAGGTCGCGCAAGCGGCCCCCGGCGTCGGCGATCTCGCCCAGCAGCAGGGCGCGGCCGTCGCCCAGGCGCGGATTGAAGGAGCCGAACTGGTGTCCGGAGTAGGCCTGCGCCACCGGGGTGGCGTCGCCGGGAACGGCGTTGCCGACCAGCAGCCGCACGCCTGCCGGGCTCTCGAGCGCGGCAGGGTCGAAGCCCAGCTCGAGGGCGAGGGGTTCGTTGAGCACGAGCAGCCGGGGGTCGGGGACCTCCTCGGCACGCCAGGGCACGGCCAGCTCGCCGAGCTCACGGGCGAAGCGCCCCTCGAAGGTGACGGTCGACAGCGGTGTGATAGTCACCTCGTCAACGATACAGGGACCGGCGGACAGCGGGGGCTGCGGTCCTGCCCGCGGTCGCGCGGGGCGGTCACCCGGGCAGTGGCCTCGGGGCCCCCCGGCCCCGACGCCACCTCCGGCTCGAGCAGGTCGCCCTGGAGCACGCCGCCCCCGAGGCCATCCGGGCCTCCGGCGATCCCCAGGCCCGCGGTCCGAGCCGCACACCACTGTACTGCTCAGTAGCCTTAGGTGCACCTTCGACGTGGACGCGGAATCGTGATAGTGACGCGACCACGAACCCCGCGCCGGAGGACGACTCCGCGCCGGACAGCCACGCCGCGCCCGCCCGCGGGCGGCACGGTCACCGGTCGAGCGCGGCCAGCCGGTCCGCCACGAGGGCGGGGATGTCGTAGTCGGCGTGCGCCCCGGCGGTGGTGATGCGCCGGGCCCGCTCGTAGCCGGCGTCCTGGTACGCGGCCTCGGCCTGCGCGGCGGCCGCCCGGGCCGACCAGGACCCGGCGTCGGTCGCGTAGGCACCGTCCCGGTCGCCGACGACCCAGGTCAGCGCCAGGTCCTCGGTGGCCGGAGTGACCTCGCCGACCGGCTGCCCGTAGGTGCCGCCGCCGCCGATGAACGCGACCCCGGACCCGTCCGGCAACCAGTGCGCGCCCCCGCGCAGCAGGTGGCGGGAGAGGAACTCCGCGCCGCCGGAGTAGCCGGCCACCAGCACCCCGGCGTCGGTGGTGGGGGTGATGTTGGTCGTGGCGAACTGGCGCACCGCCTCGGCGACGGCGCCGACGTTCCCGGCCCGCCAGCTGCGGGTGCCGTGGGGAGCCTCCACGAACACGAAGGCCCGGTTGGTGTCCGCGGCTGCCCGGGCCATGCGCGTGGCGAAGCGCCCGGTCGGCTGCTCGGCACGGGCGGTGCCGTCCCCGTCGAAGAAGAACACCGCCCCGGCCGGACGGTCCCAGTCCACGCCCTCGGCGTAGTAGTGGTAGGTCAGCGAGATGCCGTTGTCCGCGCGGAACACCCGGTCGGCACCGCTGACGGGGTGCCAGCCGGTGGAGCTGGTGGTCACGGCCTGCGCCGGAGCCGCCGCGAGCAGCAGTCCGCCGGCGAGCACAGCACCGGCGGCCGGGCGCAGGAACCACCACCGGCGGCGGGCCTGCCGGCTCGTGGTCGCGGTCCTGATCGGGAAGAGCGTGTGCACTGGGCGTTCCTGTTCTCGTGACGGTCCCAGGAGATCGCCGCGGGGCGGTCCGAGCGGCACACGGCACCCGTGCTGCTCCCGGGAGGGATCAGTCGGCTCCGGCCCATGAGGACGTCCGCCCGCGCTGCTCCGGGATTCATGGATGTCATTGCATGTACGGCCGGGAGCCTATCGGGACGAAATGTTCTCTGACAAGCGCAAACACCACGGGTGCCGGGCGCGTGGAGACCTCGTGCGACGGGATCCCCTGCCCGGCCGTTCCCTGCCCAGGCAGTTCCCCCGGCCGGCGGTTCCCCACCCTCGCGCGGGATCCGGGCAGCGCCGGCGCCCGCCTCCGGCTGCCGCCCGCGCCTGGGAACTTTCCCACCACGTTAGAGTTGACCCAGACTTCGCGGGGCCGTTCCACCCCGCACGCGAGCCGTGCTCCGCGCGAGCCGGCCGCACCACCGTGCCCGAACCCACCAAGAAAGCGTGAACCGTTGACCAACACCTCCCGTTCCTCCCGCTCCTCCCGCAAGCCCAAGTCCCCGCCGCCGCTGCCCGCCGGAGGCCTGCGGGTGACCCCGCTGGGGGGCCTGGGCGAGATCGGGCGGAACATGACCGTGTTCGAGCACGCCGGCAAGCTGCTCGTCGTCGACTGCGGGGTGCTGTTCCCCGAGGAGCACCAGCCGGGCATCGACGTCATCCTGCCCGACTTCACCTCCATCCGGCACCGGCTGGGCGACATCGTGGGGATCGTGCTCACGCACGGGCACGAGGACCACATCGGTGGCGTGCCGTACCTGCTCAAGGAGCGCCCGGACATCCCGCTGATCGGCTCCGAGCTGACCCTGGCGTTCATCACCTCCAAGCTCACCGAGCACCGGATCACCCCCAGGACGGTGCACGTGGAGGCCGGGGACAAGCACCGGGCGGGCCCCTTCGAGTGCGAGTTCGTGGCGGTGAACCACTCGATCCCGGACAGCCTCGCCGTGGCCGTCCGCACCGACGCCGGGCTGGTGCTGCACACCGGGGACTTCCGGATGGACCAGTTCCCGCTGGACGACCGGATCACCGACCTGCGCCACTTCGCCCGGCTGGGCGACGAGGGCGTGGACCTGTTCCTCACCGACTCCACCAACGCCGAGGTCCCCGGGTTCACCACCTCGGAGCAGGAGCTGACCCCGGCGATCGACCACGTCTTCGCCACCGCGCCCAAGCGCATCATCGTCTCCAGCTTCGCCTCCCACGTCCACCGGATCCAGCAGGTCCTCGACGCCGCCCACGCCCACGGGCGCAAGGTCGCCTTCGTCGGCCGGTCCATGGTGAAGAACATGGGCATCGCCACCGAGCTGGGCTATCTGAAGATCCCGCGCGGGCTGGTGGTCGACTTCAAGAAGCTGCGCTCCATGCCCGACGCGAAGGTCACCCTGGTGTGCACCGGCTCCCAGGGCGAGCCGCTGGCCGCGCTGTCGCGGATGGCCAACGAGACCCACCAGATCCAGCTCAACCCCGGGGACACGGTGCTGATGGCCAGCTCGCTGATCCCGGGCAACGAGAACGCGATCTACGGGATCATCAACAAGCTCACCGACCTCGGCGTGAAGGTCGTGCACAAGGGCAACGCCAAGGTGCACGTCTCCGGCCACGCCTCCGCCGGGGAGCTGGTCTACTGCTACAACATCGTCAAGCCCACCCACGTGATGCCCGTGCACGGGGAGTCCAAGCACCTGCACGCCAACGCCGAGCTGGCGATCCGCACCGGCGTGGACCCGGCCAACGTGCTCATCGGCAAGGACGGCAGCACCATCGACCTCGTCGAGGGCCGGGCCCGGATCTCCGGGCAGGTCGAGGCCGGGCTGGTCTACGTCGACGGCCACACGGTGGGCAAGGTCACCGAGGAGACCCTCGTGGAGCGGCGCCTGCTGCAGGAGGGCGGGGTGGTCACCGTCGTGGCCATCGTGGACGCCGACACCAACGCGCTCACCGAGCCGCTGGAGTTCATCGCGAAGGGCTTCGTCCACGACGAGCACATCTTCGACAAGGCCGCCGAGAAGGTCCAGCACGCCCTGGCTCGCCCGGCCACGCAGAAGCTGGAGGACCTCGACGAGCTCGAGTCGCTCATCGGCGACACCGTGGCCCGCCACCTGGAGCGCGCCTACCGCCGGGCCCCGCTGGTCACCGCGGTCGTCATCGACGCCTGATCCACGCCCTTCGGGCCGCCCCGGCGGGCTCTGCGCCCCCGGGGCGGCCCACCGGTTCGTGCACCCCGTGGCGGAGCAGGTACCGTGGAGGTGCACGTCGGAGGGCAGTTCGCCCCGCGCCCGAACGGGGCGGGCCCGTCCTCCGCTCCCCGCGGCCTCCGATCGACGGTCGACGACGCCGGTGTGCCGCCGGGCCTGCTCGCCCGTCCCGGCGGCTCCGCCTGTGGCCCCCTGCCTCGCAGCGGTCCCGTGCCCGGTGACCGCACGCCCGGGGAGCACCCCGGTTCCGACCGCCCCGGACGCCGGGTGCCGGCCCACCCCGTGGGCGCTCTCCCCACCCGGGCGGGCCGCGGCCCCGGAGACGGCGGTGCGGGTCTCCTCGCCCTTGCAGGCCGGCACCGGACGCCGACCCTGCCATCGACCCCGACAGGCACCACCACCCATGACGCACCCGACCACGACCACCACCCCGGCCCCGCCCGCCCCGGCGGGTGACCACGTGCCCGGCCGCCGCCCCGACATCCAGGGCCTGCGCGGAGTGGCCGTGCTGCTGGTCGTGGCCTTCCACCTGTGGACGGACCGGGTCTCCGGCGGAGTCGACGTCTTCTTCGTCCTGTCCGCGTTCCTGCTCACGGGCACGTTCGCGCGACGGGTGGAGCGCGGGAGGCCCCTGGCGGTGCGCGAGTACTGGGTGCGCACCTTCGCGCGGCTCATCGGACCGATGGCGGTCATGCTGCTGGCCGTGCTCGCCGCGGTGCTGGCCCTCTTCCCGCCCAGCCGGTGGGAGGAGCTGCTCTCCCACGTGTGGGGCTCGTTGTCCTACGTGCAGAACTGGGTGCTGGCCGGCCAGTCCGTGGACTACTACGCCGGCAACACCGCGGCCACCACCCCGCTGCAGCACGTGTGGTCGCTGTCGGTCCAGGGCCAGATCTTCCTGCTCTGGCCGCTGCTGCTGGCCGGCTGCGCGCTCGTCGCCCGGCGGGCGGGGCTGCGCTTCCGCACCGTGTCCCTGGCCGTGTTCGCCCTGGTGTTCGCCGGCTCCTTCGCGTGGTCCCTGGCGCAGACGGCCGGCGCGCCGGCCTGGGCCTACTTCAGCACCGTCACCCGGCTGTGGGAGTTCGCCCTCGGCTCCCTGGCCGCCCTGGCGCTCCTCCGCCCGTCCCGCCCGCAGGCCGGGTCGCGGGGAAGCGTCCCGGACGCCGTGCGCCGGCCGGTGGGCGTGGCGCTGGGCTGGGCCGGGCTGGCCGCGATCGTGGCCACCCCCTTCCTCATCGGTGCCGACACCCGCTTCCCCGGCACCGCGGCCCTGGCCCCCACCGTGGGCGCGGCCGCGGTGCTGGTCGGCGGCGCGCTGGCCCCCGACGCGCCGCTGAGCGCGGGGCGCGCGCTCACGGCCCGCCCGCTGCTCTTCTTCGGCGACCGGGCCTACGGGATCTACCTGTGGCACTGGCCGCTGCTGATCACCTATCTGCTGGTCACGGCCCGCGACACCGTGCCGGTGCTGCACGGGCTCGGCGTTCTCGCCGCCTCCGTGCTCCTGACCCGGGCCACCGCGCCGCTGCTGGCCGGCTGGCGGGCCCTGCCGGGGATCCGCGCCGGAAACGGCCTCCGCCTGACCGCCACCGCCCTGCTCGTGGCGGTTCCTCTGACCGGCGCCCACCAGTACACGGTCCAGCGCGACCCCACCGCCGGGGTGGAGCGCACCGCGCAGAACTACCCCGGGGCCGCGGTGCTGCGCGGGGACGTCACCGAGGTCCCGGACGTGCCGATAGTCCCCAACGGCGCCGAGCGCGAGCACGAGTGGGGCGACACCGGCGGAGCGTGTCCGCCCGAGGACACGCCCGAGTCCCTCGAGGGCCTGGGCCACTGCCGGGTGATCGCACCCGACGACGGCGCCGCCCCCGCACGCACCGTCGTGGTGATCGGGGACTCCCACGCCCAGCAGCTGCTCACCCCGATCCACCGGGCGGCCGACGCCCAGGGCTGGACGGTGATCTCCTACCTGCGCATGGCCTGCCGCTACACGGGCGGCACCCAGCCGGCCGACGCCGAGTGCGACGAGTTCAACGCCGCCGCCGGCGAGGCCGCGCTGGCGGCCGACCCGGACGCCGTCGTCACGATCGGCACCCGGTCCCTGCCCGAGGCCCCGCACGAGAAGCTCGTCGACGGTTACGAGGACGGCGTGCGCCCGTTCCTGGACGCCGGGATCCCGGTGCTGGCCTTCCGCGACAACCCGCGCTTCCCCTTCAGCATGTTCGCCTGCGTGGAGACCTACGGCCCCGACCACCACCGCTGCAACCCGCCCCGCTCCGAGTCACTGCTGCCCGAGAACCCGCTGGAGTCCCTGGCCGCCCGGCACGAGGACCTGCACAGCATCGACCTCACCGACCGACTGTGCACCGACACCGTCTGCCCCGGCGTGATCGGCAACATCCAGGTCTACATGGACCTCGACCACGTCACCTCCACCTACGGCGAGACCCTCGCCCCCGACGTCGAGTCCCGGATGCTCGAGGCCCTGGACTGGCCGGACCGGCGGTAGCCCCCCGGGTCCGGCCGGGCGGTGCCCCGAGCCGGTCCGCGGGCTCAGGCGTCGACGGTCCGGGGCGCGGAGCGGGTGGCGCTGCCCAGCTCCACGGTGCGCCGCACGGACCACCACAGCAGGAGGACCAGGAGCGCGTTGCGCACGGTGAGGACGGCCGCCATCACCGGGTGCGCGTGGATGAGCGGGGTGTAGAAGAGCGGGTAGATCACGAACGTGGCCACCGCGATCCCCATCAGCAGCGCCGCCGGGGCCCTCCACCGCCGTCGGTCGTGCACCAGGCCGACCACGACGACCGGGGCGAGCCAGATCATGAACTGCGGGGACCCGACCTTGTTGAAGACGATGAACACGGTGGTCATCATCAGCGCCCCCTCGTAGAGGAGCTCCTCCCGCTCGGCCCCGCGCCGGAGCGCACGGACCAGCAGGGCCGACCCCGCGAGGACGGCCAGCACGAGCAGGGGCTGCATGAGGAACGCGGTGACCTCGGCACCGGGCCCGTAGACCTCGGTGGAGTTGATGGCCACGTTGTCGGCCATCCGCGCTCCGGCGACGTCGAGGACGCTCAACCAGACCCACGGGGTGGAGAACGTGGCCTCCAGCTGCATGCCTCGTTCCCCCTGGTTGACCAGGAAGTCCGCGATACGTGCGATGCCGCCGGAGAGATACGTGCCCAGCACCACCACCGCGGTCACCACCACCCCGGCGGCCAGGACCTGGAGCCGCTGCCGGCAGGCGATGACCAGGGCGAGCAGGACGGCCGCCGGCCAGACCTTGATCCAGGTGGCGATGCTCAGCAGCACCGAGCCGAGCACCGGACGCCCGGCCGCACAGAGCAGCCCGATGAGCACGATCGGGGCCGCGACGCCCTCCACCCGGGCGAAGCCGAGGTAGCCCATGAAGACGGTGAAGACCAGCCACCACCACGCCGGGAGGACGCTGCGCGCACGCCACGGACCACGGGTGAGACAGGCCAGTGCCACGGCGTCGAGCACCGTGATGATGAGCGTCCACACCAGCAGATAGGGGCCGGGCCCGGCGATCCCGGCCAGGTGGATCGGGATCTGCGCCAGCACCGGGTACACCCACGGGCTGATGCCGTCCGCGCCACCGGTCGGGTCGTACCCGGCCATGGCCCACCGGCGGTACTGCTCGGTGTCGCTGAACGCGTCGCCGTGGACGACGAAGGACATCATCCAGCCCAGGAAGTAGAGGTGGACGACGGCGAAGCCCCACCACACGCTGGACGGGCGGGCGAACCAGGCCACGGCGCGGGCGGGCAGGACGGTGTCGCGCAGACCGGTCAGCCGGTCCCGGAAGGCGGCGGAGATCTCAGGACTCCTTGGTGGTGAGCACGGTGGTCGGCCGCGTCGAGCCGAGCCGGTACAGGCGGCGCCCCGACCACCACAGCAGCACCACGAGCATGGCATTGCGCAGGGTCAGCACCAGGGCCATCCGCGGGTCGTTGTGGCTGAGCTCGTAGTAGAACAGCGGGTAGACGAAGAACGTGGCCACGGCGATGACGATCAGCATCGCCGCCGGCACCCGCCACACTGCCCGGTGGTGGGTCAGCCCCACGGCCACGGCCGGAGCGAGCCACACCATGAACTGCGGCGAACCGACCTTGTTGAACACGATGAAGGCGGTCACCATGGTCAGCGAGCCGGCCAGCAGCAGCTCGGTGCGGTCGACGGCGCCGGACTGCTCACCGCGGCGCAGCCCCCGGGCGATCAGGACGGTGACCACGGCGGCGGCCAGCAGCAGCAGGGGCTGCATCAGCACGGCCATGGTCTCCGTCCCGGGGCCGTCCACCTGCATGGAGTTGATCTCGGTGTTCATGTACATCCGGGACTCGCCCGCCCCCAGCACGGACAGCCACAGCCACGGGGTGGTGAACGTGGCCTCGAGCTGCATGCCCCGGTCCCCCTGCTGGGTGAGGAAGTCGAGGAGCCTCGGCAGCTCCCCCATGGCGGCGGCAATCCCGGCCGCGGCCGCGCTGACCAGCAGGCCCGCGACGACGACCTGCACCCGCTGGCGCACCACCGTGACCAGGGCGAGCACCACGGCGGCCGGCCAGACCTTCATCCAGGTGGCAACGCTGAGCAGGACCGATGCGACCACCGGGTGCGCCGCGCCGTAGACCAGGGCGACGAGCACCAGCGGGGCCGTGAGCCCGTCGACACGGGCGAAGCCCAGCCAGCCCATCAGGAAGACGAAGCCCAGCCACCACCACGCGGCCGGGACGGCCCGGCGGTCGCGCCCCCAGTCCGTCAGCTTCCCCACGGCCCAGCCGTTGAGCACGGTGATCATGAGCACCCACAGGAAGAAGAACGGTCCCGGACCGGCCGCTCCGGCCACCGCGATCGGCAGCAGGGCCAGCACCGGATAGACCCAGGGGCTCGGTTCGGCACCCAGGTTCTGCTCGTCGAAGCCGGCCTGTGCCCACGCACGATAGATGTAGGTGTCGCTGAAGGCTCCGCCGAGCAGGGACGTCACCAGGGCGTACACCAGGAACACCAGGTGCACGGCCAGGAAGCCGGTGAGCAGTCCGCGCGGGGAGTTCGCCCAGAGCTGCCACCGCTGGGGCAGCAGGCGGTCTCGGAACCGGGTGAGCAGGCTGAAGGTCTTGTCCGTGGACATGGGGCGATCCTCGTCAGGGGCTGAGCGACAGGGCAGCGGGCCGTCCCGGCGAGCCGTCACCGGGACCGTTGCGCGGCTCCCCCATGCTACGTGCCCGGGCGGCGGCGGGCGGACACCCGCGCCCCCGGACACCCCGGCCCCGGCCGGCGCCCCGGTGCGGGGACCACGCCCCCCGCGGTCCCGGGGCCCAGGAGTCCGTGACTGCTAGGATCGGGCTCCCGGAGAGCATCCGGCACACCTGTCCGCCCAGCAATGGCACACCTAGGGGATCAGCACACGTCATGACGGCAGGTGGTTCGCATCGGGGGGCACCGGAGAACCGTCATGAGCAGGCCGAGGAGGCCGCGGCAGCACGGCCCCGGCCGGAGCCGGCCTCCCCGCGGCCACCGCGAGCGCACGTCGCCGTCCTGCAGGGGTTCGTCGGCTGCGTGCTGATGTTCGTCGGATCGATCGGCACCGGGTGGATCGCGAGCGGTTCCCCCATGGTCCGCAATCCCCTGGTCATCGCCCTGCGCGTCGAAGGGTGGGGCGTGTACTGCTCCACCGTGCTGCTGACCGTCGGCGCAATGCTGCTGGTGCGCTCCTGGCTCCGCCTCGGGCAGAGACTCCAGGGCTGGCCCGCCGGCGCCCACCGCACCGTCCTGCTGGCGGTGTGCGCCTGGTCGCTGCCCCTGCTGTTCGCCGTGCCGATCTACTCCCGGGACGTCTACGCCTACATCGGCCAGGGGCGGCTCATGCTGGCCGACCAGAATCCCTACACGACCGGCATCTCCACTCTGGAGAACTGGTTCATGCTGGGCGCCGATCCGGCCTGGGCGGAGGCCCGCACTCCCTACGGTCCGTACTTCCTGTGGGCTGCGCGGGCGGTCGTGGCCCTCACCGGCGCCCAACCGGACCTCTCGGTCCTGCTCTTCCGCCTCCTGTCCTGCGCCGGCGTCCTCCTCTGCGTGGTCTATGTGCCCCGGCTGGCGCAGCTGCACGGGGTGGACCCGGCTCGCGCCCTGTGGATCGCCGTGGCCAATCCCCTGTTCCTGATCAGCTTCGTGGCCAGCGCGCACAACGACGCCCTGATGCTCGGGCTGGCCGTGGCGGGCACGTACGCCGCGGCCACGGGCCGGCCGATCGCCGGGGTCCTGCTGGTGACCGCCTCGATCACCATCAAGCCCATCACCATCCTGCTGCTGCCGTTCATCGGGCTGCTGTGGGCGGGACCGAAGGCGTCCTGGGGGCGGAGATTCGGCCTCTGGGCCGCGACGGCGGCCCTGAGCTTCGGGGTGCTGCTGCTGAGCGGGCTCCCCTACCAGCTGGGCACCGGGTGGGTCTGGGCGCTGGTGGATCCGACCCCGGGCTTCACCGGCTACTCACCGTCCGGGTTCCTGAGCCAGCGGGTCGACCACCTCGCGGACGCGGTGGGCCTGCCGGGCGCTCAGCTGGCCTCGGCGCTGCGCAGTGCGCTGCAGTACACCGCCATCGGGCTGGTGCTGCTCCTGATGTTCCGCGGCGACGACCGGCAGGCGGTCCGCAGGCTGGGTCTGGCCTTCGCGGCCGTGGTGCTGCTCTCGCCGATCATCCAGCCCTGGTACATCCTGTGGTTCCTGCCGTTCCTCGCCGCGACCGGCATCAGGGACAACTGGCAGATCCGCTCGCTGTACGTCGTGATCACCTTCTTCGTCATCTTCGGTGCCCAGGACCAGCTGTCCGTGTGGCCGTTCATGGAGCTGCCGGTCGACGCGTCGACGATCGCGTTCGTGACAGCGCTGGCGTTCACCGCCTATCTGATCCTCCTGGACCCCCACACCCGGCACCTGCTGGTCCGCGGAGGCCCGGTGCGCTGGCTCGCCCGCCGGCGCCCCCGTCGCTGAGACCCCCACGTGGGCGCCCTCCCCCGGTCGGCCCGGGGCGGTCCGGACCGCCCCGGACGGCGACGGAGCGAGCGGTGACCGCGGGCGCCGCCGGGCCGTGCGCGTGGCGGCGGCGCCGTCGCGCCCCGGGCCCGTGGGATCGCCGCCGACGACCCCCTCGTGACGTCGGGCTAGAGTCGAGGGCATGGCCGGACAGCAGACAGCACGCACCCCGTCGAACCTGCTCGACGGGCCCGCACCGGAGACGGTGGCGGCGGAGGCCGCCCGTCGGCGGACCTTCGCGGTGATCTCGCACCCGGATGCGGGCAAGTCAACGCTGACGGAGGCCCTGGCCCTGCACGCCCACGTGATCGAGGAGGCCGGGGCCACGCACGGCAAGTCCAGCCGGAAGGCCACGGTCTCGGACTGGATGCAGATGGAGCAGGACCGGGGGATCTCGATCAGCTCGGCCGCCCTGCAGTTCAGCTACCGGGACACCGTGATCAATCTGCTCGACACCCCCGGCCACGCCGACTTCTCCGAGGACACCTACCGGGTGCTGGCCGCGGTCGACTGCGCGGTGATGCTCGTCGACGCCGCCAAGGGCCTGGAGACCCAGACCCTGAAGCTCTTCGACGTGTGCGCGAGGCGGGGCCTGCCGGTGATCACCGTGATCAACAAGTGGGACCGCCCCGGCAAGGACGCCCTGGAGCTGATGGACGAGGTGCAGCAGCGCACCGGCCGGGTGCCGGTGCCGCTGACCTGGCCGGTGGGGCTGTCCGGGGACTTCCGCGGCACCCTCGACGTGCCCACCGGCACCTACACCCGGTACCGCCGGGTGGCGGCCGGGGCCGCGGTGGCCGAGGCGGAGGTGCTCGACCCCGCCCAGGCCGCCGAGCTCGAAGGGCCGGCGTGGGAGGAGGCGTGCGAGACGGCCGACCTGATGGCCGAGAGCAACGGGGCCTTCGAGCCGGGGGCGTTCCTGGCCGCGGAGGCCACCCCGGTGCTGTTCGCCGCCGCGGCCCTGAACTTCGGGGTGGCCACCCTGCTCGACGTCCTGGTCGACCTCGCTCCGGCGGCCGGTCCGCGTCCCGACGCCGCGGGGGTCCCGCGACCGGTGGAGGCGCCGTTCTCCGGGTTCGTGTTCAAGCTCCAGGCCGGAATGGACCGCGCCCACCGCGACCACGTGGCGTTCCTGCGGGTCTGCTCCGGGGTGTTCCGGCGCGGGACGGTCCTCACCCACGCGGCCACCGGCAAACCGTTCGCCACCAAGTACGCCCACCAGGTCTTCGGCCGGGACCGGGAGACCGTGGAGACCGCCTTTCCCGGGGACGTGGTGGGACTGGTCAACGCCTCCGTGCTGCGGGCCGGGGACAGCGTCTACGTGGACACCCCGGTGGTCTTCCCGCCGATTCCGCACTTCTCCCCCGAGCACTTCCAGGTGGCCCGGGCCGTGGACGCCGGACGGGCCAAGCAGTTCCGCCGCGGGATCACCCAGCTCGAGCACGAGGGCGTCATCCAGGTGCTGCGCTCGGAGGCCCGCGGGGACCAGGCGCCGGTGCTCGCGGCGGTGGGGCCGATGCAGTTCGAGGTCGTCGCCGACCGGATGGCCCAGGAGTTCGGCGCCCAGGTGCGCCTGGAGGTCCTGCCCTACACCCTGGCCCGGCGGGTCGTCGCCCCGGACCCCGAGGTCCTCAACCGCATCCCCGGCACCGAGGTGCTGTGGCGGGCCGACGGCGAACCGATCGCCGTGTTCACCGACAAGTGGAAGCTCGGTCGCATTCCTACCTACGCCCCCGAGGCCACCCTCGAACCGATCGGCGGCGACGCCGACGAGACCGCCCCCGCCTGAGTCCGCCCCCAGAGCTGCGACGCTGCGACGAGATTCCACGGGCCGGGTCCCGGTCGACGGCTCGGTGCGCCACGCCCGGCGCGAGGAATCGGCTCGCGAGACGGTGAGGCGACGGCCGGCGCACGAGCGCAGGCCCGCCGTTCCACGACGTCGCTGATCGTGGACCGCCGCTACGGCGCCGTGTCCCGTCGACTCCTGACCCGTCCGACGACGGCGCCACCGCCCACCAGCAGGACGAGCACGTAGACCAGGAGCAGACCCCAGGACGCGATCGTGTTCTCGTGGGAGAGCACGGCCAGCAGGCAGGCGGCCGCCACCGCGATGCCACCCGTCCACCGAGCGCGGGCGGTGAGGAGCAGGACGCCGGCCAGCGCGGCCACCGCGGATGCACGGCGCACGTCGTGTGCGCCTTCGACGCGCAGGAGCTCCTCCTCGTCGGTGCCCCAGCTCACCAATGGAACCGCGTGCACCAGGCCGAGGTACAGGGCCACCGACGCCATGAGCCCGATCAGGCAGACCGCGACAGCGATCAGGACGCGGCTCACCCGGAGCGGTGCCCGCGGTTGGGGAGCGGTGCCGGTCATGGCCTCATTGTCCACAGCGGCACCGCACGTGCACCACCGGCAGATTCCGCGATCTGTGACGGCCCGCTCGGCGCGCCCCTTCCGCGAACCGCGAGGTACCGCCAGAGTATGAGGCACGGCGACACCGGCCGCACGTCATCGACAGGAGGTCCCCATGGGCCAGCTCATCATCACCGAGTTCACCACGCTCGACGGCGTCGTCGACTCCCCCGGCGGTGGCCCGCATCCGCACGCGGGCTGGACCTTCCAGCAGGTGGAGTTCGACGAGGCCGCCTACGAGATCAAGGACCGGGAGCAGCAGGAGGCGGCCGCGATGCTGATGGGCCGGGTCAGCTACGAGGAGTTCGCCCCGGTCTGGCCCTCGATGGAGGATTTCGCCGAGTACAACGCCATGCCGAAGTACGTGGTGTCCTCCACCCTCGAGAACCCGGCGTGGCACAACACCTCGGTGCTGCGCTCCCTCGAGGAGGTTGCCCGGCTGAAGGAGACCGTCGACGGCACCATCCTGGTGCACGGCAGCGCGACGCTGGCCAAGGGCCTGGCCGCCGCCGACCTCGTGGACCGGTACCACCTGCTGATCTTTCCCGTGCTGCTCGGTGCGGGACGGCGTCTCTTCGACGACACGACCGACACGCTGCGCAAGCTCGACCTGGTCGAGCACGAGGCCTACGGGAACGGCGTCGTCAAGGCCGTCTACGACGTCGCGCGCTGACCCATCCCTCCCGCTGCTCGAGCACTCCGCCGCGGACCGGGTCCGCTCCCGCGGCGTTCGGCGGCCCGAGATCCTCATCCCGGGCCGCCAGGCGACCGGCGGGTTGCCCCGGACCCTTGCATACCCCAGGGGGTATATTGCATACTGGGGTCACACCGTTCCCCGACAACACGTCGAAAGGCACTTCGTGACCTCCGCCCCCACCGTGACCACCCTCGACCCCCGGACCCTGCGCCAGTGGATGGCCCAGCACGAGGACCTGGTCGTCGTCGACGTCCGGTCCGCGGCCGAGTTCGAGTCCCTGCACATCCGCGGTTCCTACAACGTGCCCCTGCCCCTGCTGTCCGAGCACACTGCCGAACTGGCCGCGCGCCTCGGTGAGCGCGTCGTGCTGGTGTGCCAGTCGGGAGTCCGTGCCGAGCAGGCCCGCCAACGGCTGTCCACCGCCGGAATCGACACCGCCTACGTGCTCACCGGCGGAGCCCCCGGCTTCGCCGCCGCGGGCGGTGATGTCGTGCGCGGTGCCCAGCGCTGGGACCTGGAGCGCCAGGTGCGCATGGCCGCCGGCTCCCTCGTGCTCACGGGGCTGGTCGGGGGCCGGCTCATCTCGCCCAAGGTGCGCGCCCTGGCCGGGATCGTCGGCACCGGCCTGGCCTTCTCGGCGGCCTCCAACACCTGCGCGATGGGCAAGGCGCTCGCAGCCATGCCGTGGAACAGGGCTGCCGACGAGCCCACCGCCACCTCCGCCATCAGCCAGATCCCCGCTGCGGGATCCTGAGCCCCACCAAGGCCGATCGGCGCTGACCGGAGCTGACCGAGGGCCGCGTGCGCCGCCGCCCGGCTCCGTCGCCACCGTCCCGCAGCATCGAGCATTCCCAGGAGCAGCCATGTCCGAGATCGGCGTCACCGAGGCCGAGCAGCGCCGCGCCCAGGAACAGGTCCTCGACGTCCGCGAGGACGTCGGGGTCGCCGACGGCATGATCCCCGGCGCCCTCCACATCCCCATGGGGCAGCTCACCTCCCGCCTGCCCGAAATCGACCGGACCCGCCCGGTGATCGTCGTCTGCCGCAGCGGTCACCGCAGCGCCCGGGTGGCCGACGCGCTCACCGGCGCCGGCTATACCGCGGACACCACGGCCGGCGGCATGCTCGCCTGGGAGCGCGCCGGGCTGCCCGTCCGCTGATCCACCACACCCGGCACCGGCCGTCGGGAGCCGGGCACCGAGGAGCGGGCGCCGGGCGCGGGGCACCGAGGAGCGGGCGTCGACAGGTTGAAGGGGCCGTCCGCATCTCGCGGACGGCCTCTTCCGCCGTTTCCACCCCCCTCACTGCGCCCCGCCGGAGCCGGAGTGGCCCGGACGGGATCCGTGTCGCAGGGCGACCCCGGAGCGCGCCGGGAGCACCTCCGCATCGCACCGCACGGCGAGCGCCCCCCGGTCCGCCGAGGCTGCGTGGACGGCCTGACCGGGACATGCCTGGAGATGTGCCCGGAGCGGGACGGCGGTCGCTGGGCCTGTCCGGGCGACGTTCTCGACATCTCCGTCCGTGACGACGACGTCGGGGCGGACCATCACCCGGTCCGCGCCCCGTGCCAACTGCTGGTGGCGCAATCATTGCCGGCGCCCGGCGCCCGGCACTCGGTACTCGGTGCCCAGCGCCCGGCACCCGGCACCCGGCACACAATGCCCGGTGCCCGGCGCCAGGCACCCGGCCCCCAGTGCCCGGCGGGCCAGGGCCGGGGGTCGGCGTGCAGGTGGCCACCCGACTCCGCTGCAGCCCGGAAGGGCAGCATCCGATCGGGCGAGTCGTCGCCTCCTCCGCCGGGCGCGTGTCGTCCCTGTGGGCACTTCGGCCACTCCGGGTCATCCTGCCGAAGGCGCACGGGCGTGTCGCCCGAGCCAGCCCTTCATGGCCGAAGACGACACCAGGGGCCGCCCGCGTGTTGCGGGCGGCCCCTGGTGTCCAGGGGCGCTC
>NZ_LDNX01000141.1:0-34123 GCF_001027955.1 Kocuria sp. SM24M-10
GGGCGGGCGGCCGGTCCCGGCGAGGGGCCCGAACCGCGGGGAGGACCCGCTCGCGCCCAGCGGGCGGGCCCGCGCACGCGGCGACGACGGGGTGGTCACGAACATGACACGCGTCACTCCCGCCGGGCCCGCGTGCCAGAATGACCGCATGAGCAACCCCATGGACATCTCCGGGCACAACCCCGCGAAGGAGGACCGGACGCACCGGCCCCCGGTCACGGAGCTGTCCCAGGAGCAGTGCTGGGAGCACCTCTGCAGCGCCCGCTTCGGGCGGATCGCCACGACGGACGGCGACGAGATCGAGATCACCCCCGTCAACCTCGTGGCCGACGACGGGAAGATCTACTTCCGCACCGCCCAGGGCACCAAGCTGCTGCACCTGGTGCTCAACGAGCACGTCGCGGTGCAGGTCGACCACGCCCAGGGCGGGGAGGCGTGGTCGGTGATGGTGCGCGGCACGGCCCGCCGGCTGACCGACCCCGAGGAGACCGCCCGGGTGGACGAGCTCCCGCTGCGGCCGTGGGTGGAGACCACCAAGCCCGAGTACGTGGAGGTGGCCCCCACGAAGGTCACCGGCCGCGTGTTCCGCCTGGGGCACTGACCCGGGGGACTGACCCGGGCGGCGCGGGGGCGCCGCGGCACTTGTAGCCTGGTGCGGTGGCACAGCACCGGATCCTCTCCCACTACGTCTTCGCCCCACTGCCCGACCCCGCGGCCGTGATGCTCTGGCAGCGCACCCTGTGCGAGACCCTGGGGCTGCGCGGGCGGATCCTGGTGTCCCCGCACGGGCTCAACGGCACCGTCGGCGGTGAGGTCGGGGCGCTCAAGCGGTACGCGCGGGACACCCGCACCCACCCGGCGCTGCGGGGCGTGGCACTCAGCTGGTCGGACGGCTCGGCCGAGGACTTCCCCCGGCTGTCGGTCAAGGTCCGTGACGAGCTCGTCTCCTTCGGCGCCCCGGACGAGCTCGAGGTGGACGAGCACGGCGTGGTGGGCGGCGGGACGCGGCTGAGCCCGGACGGGGTCGACCGCCTGGTGGCACGGCGCGGCGAGGACGTCGTGTTCTTCGACGGGCGCAACGCCCACGAGGCGCGGATCGGGCGCTTCCGCGGAGCCGTGGTGCCGGACGTCGCGCACACCCGCGACTTCGTGGCCGCCCTCGACTCCGGGGCCTACGACCACCTCAAGGACCGGCCCGTGGTGACCTACTGCACCGGCGGCATCCGCTGCGAGGTGCTCTCCGCGCTGATGCGCCGCCGCGGCTTCGACGAGGTCTACCAGCTCGACGGCGGCATCGCGGCGTACGGCCGCGAGCGCGGGGACCGGGGCCTGTGGGAGGGGTCCCTGTACGTCTTCGACCGGCGGATGCACGTGCAGTTCACCCCGGAGGCCGTGACGATCGGGCGCTGCGACCGGTGCGGCGCGCCCGCCAACCGCTTCGTCAACTGCGCGGACGGCTCCTGCCGCGCCCTCTTCCTGGCCTGCCCGGCCTGCCGCGGGGAGCACCCTGCGGCAACCTGCCCGGCGGGGTGCGGCAGCACGCCCGGCGGCACCCCGCCCCCCGCCCTGCTCCCGCACGGCGCGACCACGCCCGGACAGGAGCACTGACATGGTCCCGGACAGCCCCGACGTCGCCCCCGCCTTCTCCCGGGTGCCCGGCACCCCCGTCTCCGACGATCCGCGCCGGCTGGCCGCCCTGCACGGCGCCCTGCGCGGCAGCGGCTTCACCCACGACCGCGTGGCCGGGCTGCTGGGCGCGGCCGCGATGGACGCGCTCGCCCGCGACCAGGCCGTGCCCGCCCTGCGGGTGCTCGAGCCGGTGCTCGGCACGCCCGGGCACCCGGACCGCGGGACGGCGGGACTGGTCGTCCTGTTCCTGCTGGGCCGCGCCGTCCCGGCCGAGGTGCTCGCCGCCTCGGCCGTCGACCCCGAGGACCTGGTCGGACTGGGCCTCGCGGAGCAGATCCGGGACGGGCTGCGCTCCACGGTGGACCTGCGGCCCCACGCCGCCGACGACGGGACCGAGCTCTACGTGGCGAGCGACCTGGGCGAGTCCCAGCGCCCCGGCGTGCTGCGCCGCGACCACGTGCTGGGCATCGGGCAGGCGTCGCTGACGCTGGCGCAGACCACCGACCGCCGGCCGGTGGGGCGGGCGCTGGACGTGGGCACCGGCTGCGGCATCCAGACCTTCCACCTGCTCGCCCACGCCCGGCACGTGACCGCCACCGACCTCTCCGACCGGGCCCTGGGCTTCACGCGGTTCAACCTGCTGCTCAACGCCGAGGCCCTCGCCCTCGACCCGCAGCGGCTGGAGGACCGGGTGAGCCTCCGCGCGGGCTCCCTGCTCGAGCCCGTGGCCGGGGAGCGGTTCGACCTGGTGGTCTCCAACCCGCCGTTCGTCATCACCCCCCGCGCCCCGGGGGAGACCCCGGCGGACCGCTTCACCTACCGCGACGGCGGCCTGGCCGGGGACCGGATCGTGGCCGACCTCGTGCGGGCGCTGCCCGGGGTCATGGCCCCGGGTGCCACCGCGCACCTGCTCGGCAACTGGGAGGTCCTCGCCGCCGATGACGCCGCCGGGGAGCCCGTGCCCGTCGCCGAGCGGTGGATGCACCGGCCGCAGCGCTGGGTGCCCGAGAGGATCGACACGTGGTGGATCCAGCGGGAGCTGGCCGGTCCGGAGGAGTACGCCGAGACGTGGCTGCGCGACGCCGCCGAGTCCCGGGACCCTGAGCACTACGAACGGGCCTACCGGGCCTACCTCGAGGACTTCGCCGCCCGCGGGGTCGAGGCCGTGGGCTTCGGGATGATCCGGCTGCGCCGACCGCACGCGCCGCGCCCGCACGGCGGGGCACTGCGCCGCTTCGAGCACGTCCCGCACCCGGTGCAGCAGCCGCTCGCCCCGGCGCTGGCGGCCGCGTGGGCGCGCGCCGACTGGCTCGCGGAGCACCCGCAGGACTGGCCGGACGCCCACCTGGTCGCGGCCGAGGACGTCACGGAGGAGCGTCACCAGCGCCCCGGCGCAGAGCACCCGGGGGTGATCCTGCTCCGGCAGGGGGCGGGGCTGCGCCGGACCACGGTGCTCACCAGCGAGGCCGCGGGCTTCGCCGGCGCCTGCGACGGCGAGCTGAGCGCCCGGCAGATCCTCGCCGCGCTCGCCGCGCTGCTGGAGTGGGCCGGGGACGAGCGGGAGCGGCTCACGGAGGAGGTCCGGCACCTCGTGCTCGACGGCTTCCTCGTGCCGCTCGAGCAGCCACCGGCCTGACCTCGGGCCCGGACGGATGTGGGCGGATGAGCACGGGACGCCGGGGCGTCGCGGGTGGAAGGATGAGGGCATGAGCATCGGAGACAACCTCAACCCCATCAAGACCCTGGACAAGGACACCGTCTGGCAGCTGCTGGCCGAGCACCCGTTCGGCCGCCTGGCCGTGGAGGCCGCCGGGCTCGTGGACATCTTCCCGGTGAACTACGTGGTGCACCAGCACAAGCTGTACTTCCGCACGGCCCAGGGCTCCAAGCTCTCCAGCCTGATCGTCAACGACCAGGTGGCCTTCGAGATCGACGAGGTCACGGACGACGACGTGGTGCGCTCCGTCGTGGTGCACGGCCGGGCCCGCCGGCTGGAGACCCGCGCGGAGATCGAGGCCGCCGAGGAGCTGCCGCTGAAGCCGTGGGCGCCCACGCTGAAGTACAACTTCGTGGTCATCGACGTGGAGACCGCCACCGGACGCGAGTTCACGATCGCCGAGGAGCCGGAGCACTACCCCTCCTGAGCCGGCGGCCCGGCCACGGGCCCGACCGCGCCGGCGGCCGCCGGCGTCCCCCGTGTCCTCCGCGGCGCGAGGGACGCCGCCGGCGACACGTTATGGTGGAGCGCAAGGCGGGCCGGACGACGCCCGCCCGTCCGACCCGACGTCCAGCAGCGCCGCGTCCCGCGGCCTGCGCGGACCGCAGCAAGGAGTACCGTGCCAACGAAGGCCACCCAGAGCCCGGGAACGGGCAAGAGCCTGCTCATCGTGGAGTCCCCCTCCAAGGTCAAGACCATCGCCGGGTACCTCGGCGACGCCTACGAGGTGGAGTCCTCCATGGGGCACATCCGTGACCTCCCGCAGCCCTCGGAGCTGCCGGCGGAGCTCAAGAAGGGGCCCTACGGCAAGTTCGCGGTGGACGTGGAGCACGGCTTCGAGCCGTACTACGTGGTGAACCCGGACAAGAAGAAGAAGGTCACCGAGCTCAAGCGCAAGCTCAAGGAGGCCGACGCCCTCTACCTCGCCACCGACGGCGACCGCGAGGGCGAGGCCATCGCCTGGCACCTGCTGGAGGTGCTCAAGCCGAAGGTCCCCGTCTACCGGCTGACCTTCCCCGAGATCACCCGCGAGGCCATCGAGCGCGCCTTCGGGGAGCTGCGCGAGCTGGACCAGGACCTGGTCGACGCGCAGGAGACCCGGCGGATCCTGGACCGGCTCTACGGCTACGAGATCTCCCCGGTGCTGTGGCGCAAGATCGCCTCCGGCCTGTCCGCGGGCCGCGTCCAGTCCGTGGCCACGCGCCTGGTCGTGGAGCGCGAGCGCCAGCGCATGGCCTTCGTGCCCGCCGACTACTGGGACCTCAGCGGGACCTTCGCCCGCACCGACGGCGAGGACGCCGGCACGGCCTTCAGCGCGCGGCTGTCCTCCGTGGACGGCAAGCGGGTGGCCGGGGGCCGGGACTTCGGCGACGACGGCGCGCTCAAGGGTGCGGCCGGCAAGCTCGTGCACCTGGACGAGACGGCGGCCCGGGACCTCGCCGCCGGGCTCGAGGACGCCGCGTTCGCGGTCCGGTCGCTGGAGACCAAGCCCTACACCCGCCGCCCGGCCGCGCCGTTCACCACGTCCACGCTGCAGCAGGAGGCCGCCCGCAAGCTGCGGTTCACCTCGCGCACCACGATGCAGGTGGCGCAGAAGCTCTACGAGAACGGCTACATCACCTACATGCGCACCGACTCCGTGGCGCTGTCCGACCAGGCGGTCTCGGCCGCCCGGCGGCAGGCCGCGGAGCTCTACGGCTCCGACGCCGTGCCGGGCTCCCCGCGCGTCTACAGCTCGAAGTCGAAGAACGCCCAGGAGGCGCACGAGGCCGTGCGCCCCGCCGGGGACTCCTTCCGGACGCCGAACCAGGTCCGCGGGGAGCTCTCCGCGGACGCCTACCGGCTCTACGAGCTGATCTGGAAGCGCACCGTCGCCTCGCAGATGGCCGACGCCAAGGGCTCCACGGCCACCGTGCGGCTCGGGGCGACCTCGTCCTCCGGGCGGGACGCCGAGTTCTCCGCGTCCGGCACCGTCATCACGTTCCGCGGCTTCCTCGCCGCCTACGAGGAGGGCCGCGACGAGGAGCCGGCCGAGGGCAAGGACGGGGACAAGCGGCTGCCGCGCATGGCGGAGGGCGACCGGCTCGAGGCGACCGACGTCGCCGCGGACGGCCACCGCACCTCCCCGCCCCCGCGCTACACGGAGGCGTCCCTGGTCAAGGTCCTCGACGAGCTGGGCATCGGGCGGCCGTCGACCTACGCGGCCGTGATCTCCACGATCATGGACCGCGGCTACGTCCGGGTCCGGGGCTCGGCGCTCATCCCGTCGTGGACGGCGTTCTCCGTGGTGCGCCTGCTCGAGGAGCACTTCTCCGACTACGTGGACTACGACTTCACGGCCGAGATGGAGGAGGGCCTGGACCGCATCGCCCGCGGGGAGGAGGACAGCACCGACTGGCTGCAGGACTTCTACTTCGGCTCCCAGGAGCACGAGAACGGGCTCAAGCCCATCGTCGACGACCTCGGCGAGATCGACGCCCGCGCGGTGAACTCCATCCCCGTCACCGACACCATCACCCTGCGCGTGGGCAAGTTCGGCCCCTACCTCGAGGTCGCGGGCGCGGTGGACCCCGGAACGGGCGAGATCACGGAGCCGATCCGCGCGAACGTGCCGGAGGACCTGGCCCCGGACGAGCTGACGCCCGAGAAGGCCCGCGAGCTCATCGAGACCGGCAAGGCCGACGGCCGGGAGCTCGGCCGGGACCCGGGCACCGGGCGGGCCATCATCGCGAAGGACGGCCGCTACGGCCCCTACGTCACCGAGGTGATCCCCGAGCCCACCGCCGAGGAGCTCGCGGCCCAGCCGGTCGAGTACTACAAGAACGGCAAGCCGAAGCCCCCGAAGAAGCCGGTCAAGGAGAAGCCGCGCACGGGGTCGCTGCTGTCCTCGATGACCCTGCAGGACGTGACCCTCGAGGACGCGCTGAAGATCCTGTCCCTGCCGCGGACCCTGGGCACCGACGCCGAGGGCAACGAGATCACCGTGCAGAACGGCCGCTTCGGCCCCTACCTCAAGAAGGGCTCCGACTCCCGCTCCCTGCAGTCCGAGGAGCAGCTGTTCACGATCACCCTCGAGGAGGCGCTGCAGATCTACGCCCAGCCCAAGCAGCGCGGGCGGGGCACCGCCAAGCCGCCGCTCGCGGACCTGGGCACCGATCAGATCACGGAGCGGCCCATGGTGATCAAGGACGGGCGCTTCGGGCCCTACATCACCGACGGGGAGACGAACGTGACGGTCCCCCGCGGGGAGACCGTGGAGCAGATCACCCCGGCGCGCGCCAGCCAGCTGCTCGCCGAGAAGCGCGCCCAGGGCCCGGCGCCCAAGCGCGCCGCGCGCTCCACCGCCAAGGCCCCGGCCAAGTCCACGGCCGGCAAGTCGGCAGCGGGGAAGTCCGCAGCCGGGAAGTCGGCAGCAGGGAAGTCCCCGGCCGCGAAGAGCGGCACGCGGAAGAGCACGGCCGGGAAGCCGGCGACGGGCCGCCCCGCCCGCGCCGGGACCAAGGGCTGAGCCGCCCCGCGCCGCGGGACGGACACGGAACTCGAAGGAGCACCACGGCATGCGTCTGGGAGTCCTCGACGTCGGATCGAACACGGTCCACCTGCTGCTGCTGGACGTCTACCCGGGCTCCCGGCCCGAGCCGTACGCGTCCCACAAGCTGGCCCTGCGGCTCGTGCAGTACCTGGACGAGGACGGCAACATCTCCGACGCCGGCCGGGACGCCCTGACCTCCTTCGTGATCGAGGCCCGGGACTTCGCGGTGGACAACGCCGCGGAGGACTTCCTGGCCTTCGCCACCTCCGCGATCCGCGAGGCCGGCAACGGGGCCCAGGTGCTGGACCACGTGCAGTCCCGGTCCGGGGTGACCCTCACCGAGCTGGCCGGGGACCAGGAGGCGGCCGTCACCTTCTTCGCGGTGCGCCGCTGGTTCGGCTGGGGGGCGGGCACCGTCCTGGACCTCGACATCGGCGGCGGGTCCTTCGAGATGGCGCTGGGCGACAACGCCCTGCCCGCCGTGGCGACCTCCGTGCCGCTGGGCGCGGGGCGGCTCACCCGCACGTTCATCGCCGGTGACCTCGCCACGCCCCAGGAGATGAAGGCCCTGCGCAAGCACGTGCGCCGGGAGCTCAAGCCCGCCGTCGCGAAGGTCCGGGCGGCCGGGGAGCCCACCTGCGTGGCCGGCACGTCGAAGACCTTCCGCTCCCTCGCCCGGATCTGCGGGGCCGCCCCCTACGCCATGGGGCCCTACGTCCCGCGGATCCTGCACCTGGAGGACCTGCGGCTGTGGACCCGGCGGATGGAGGCGATGACCCCGGACGAGCGGGCCGAGATGCCCGGGGTCTCGCCCGCCCGGGCCCGGCAGATCCTGGCGGGCGCGGTGGTGGCCGAGGCCGCCATGGACGCCTACGGGATCGACTCGCTGCGGATCTGTCCGTGGGCCCTGCGGGAGGGGCTGATCCTGCGCCGTCTGGACCAGCTCAGCAGCCACGCCGACGTCCGCACCGTCGACCCCCGGCACCTGGTGGGGGCGGCATGAGCGAGCAGCAGGGCTCCGCCGCGGAGCCGTACCGGGCGCACGTGGCGCTGTCCACCAGCTCGCTCTACCCGCTCGGGGTCCCGGAGACCTTCGAGGCGGCCGTGGAGCTGGGCTACGACAGCGTGGAGGTGCTCGTCACCCACGAGCGGATGAGCCAGCTCAACCACCAGCTGCGCGACCTCGTGCAGCGCCACCAGCTGCCCATCTCCACCATCCACGCCCCCACCCTGCTGCTCACCCAGCAGGTCTGGGGCAAGTCGTGGACCAAGATCCAGATGGCCGCGGCGCTCACCGAGCAGGTCGGCGCGGAGGTCGTCGTCGTGCACCCGCCCTTCCGGTGGCAGCGCAAGTACGCCTCGAACTTCGTGGAGGGCGTGCGCGTGGTCTCGGAGGCCACGGGCGTGAAGATCTCCGTGGAGAACATGTACCCCTGGCGGGTGCGCGGGCGCGACACCGTGGTCTACGCCCCGCACTACAGCCCGCTCGGGCAGGACTACGACTGGGTGACGTGGGACTTCTCCCACGCCGCGACCGCCCGGATGGACTCCCTCGCCGCGATCCGGGAGCTCGGCCCCCGCCTGGGCCACGTCCACCTCACGGACGGGTCGGGGGAGACCACCGCGGACGAGCACCTGCTGCCCGGCCACGGCGTGCAGCCGGTCGCCGAGTCGCTCCAGCACCTCGCCGCCACCCGGTGGCAGGGGGTGATCGGGGTGGAGGTCTCCACCCGCCGCTCGACGAGCACCGAGGAGCGCACCCAGTGGCTCGCCGAGTCCCTGGACTTCGCCCGCCGCCACACGACCCCCGCCGAGGACGCCCCGGCCGAGGACCCCCCGGCCGAGGACCCCCCGGCCGACGGGGCACCGGCCGACGAGGCCCCGGGCGGCTGACGTCCGCCCCGAACCGACCCATCCCCGCTTCGAGAGGACCCCACCGACCATGACACCTGTGCTCGCCTTCCTGGGCTGCGGCTCCATGAACGGATCCATCCTGCGGGGGGTGCTGGCCTCCGGCGTGCCCGTGGAGCAGGTCCGGGCCACCGTCCGCTCCGCCGAGAGCGCGCACCGGCTCCAGGAGGAGACGGAGGTGCGCCCGTACGTCACCGGGGAGGACCCCGAGGCCAACCGCCGGGCCGCCCGCGAGGCCGACGTCGTACTGCTCGGCGTGAAGCCGGTCGGCATCCTCGAGCTCGCCCGCGAGATCGCCCCCGCCCTGCGCCCGGGCACCGTCGTGGCCTCCGTGGCCGCCGGCATCTCGGTCGGCGCCCTCGAGCAGGCCCTGCCCGCCGGACAGCCGGTGGTGCGGACCATGCCCAACACCCCCTCGAGCGTGGGCCGCGGCGTCGTCTCGGTGACCCCGGGCGCCGCCACCACCGCCGAGCAGACCCGCGCCGTGCGCCGGGTGCTCGAGGCCGTCGGCACCGTCGTGGAGGTCCCCGAGGACCAGGTCGACGCCGTGACCGGGGTCTCGGGCTCCGGACCGGCCTACGTGTTCCTCCTGGCCGAGGCGATGCAGCAGGCGGGGGAGCGGATGGGGCTGCCGGCCGACGTCGCCCGGGTGCTGGCCAAGGAGACCGTCTCCGGCGCCGGTGAGCTGCTGCGCCCGGCCGAGGCCGACCCCGCGGCGCTGCGCCGGGCCGTGACCAGCCCCAAGGGCACCACGGACCGGGCGATCACGACCTTCCAGGAGAACGGCTTCGAGGACCTCGTCGCCGCCGCCGCGCAGGCCTCGGCCGACCGCTCCGCGGAGCTGACCCGGGAGTTCAGCGCCGGCTGAGCCCCGCGCCGCCCCCGGACCCGGGCGCGCCGTGCCCCCTGCGCCGGCCCGCCCGGGGCCCGCCCGGGTCCGGTCAGGGCCGGGCGGCGAAGCGCTCCAGCAGGTCCACGTGCCCGGAGACGATGAGCAGGTCCCGGGAGGTCACCTTCGTCTCGGGACGGGCGTAGGTGAAGTCCTCCCCGGGCGACTTCACGCCCACCACCGTCACGCCGTACTTGGAGCGCACGTGGGCCTCCCCGAGCGTGAAGCCCTGCACCTCCCGCGGCGGGTGCATCTTGACGATGGCGAAGTCGTCGTCGAACTCGATGTAGTCCAGCAGCCGGCCCGAGACCAGGTGCGCGGTGCGCCGGCCGGCGTCGGCCTCGGGGAAGATCACGTGGTGGGCGCCGATGCGGGAGAGGATCTTGCCGTGGGCCGGGGTGATGGCCTTCGCCCAGATGCGGCTCACGCCGAGGTCCACGAGGTTCGCCGTGATCAGCACGCTGGACTCGATCGACGTGCCGACGCCCACCACCGCGGAGTCGAACTCGGCGGCGCCGAGCTGGCGCAGCGCGTCGATGTCGGTGGCCTCGGCCTCGACCACGTGGGTGAGCTGGCCCGAGAGCTTCTGCACCAGCTGCGCGTCCCGCTCCACGCCCAGGACCTCCCGCCCCTGCCGGGCCAGCTGCAGGGCCGTGGCCGTGCCGAAGCGGCCGAGACCGATCACCAGGACGGGAACGCTGTGGGACGAACGGTCAGCCAATGATCGGCCTTTCCTCGGGGTACTTGTACAGACGGCGGCGCGAGCGCAGCGCCAGCGCGGCGGCCACGGTGGTGGTGCCGATGCGGCCCACGAGCATGATGACGGACAGGACGTACTTTCCCTCCGGCGGGAGCTCGCCGGACAGGCCCACGCTCAGCCCGCAGGTGGCGTAGGCGGAGATCACCTCGAACAGCACCCGGTCGAGGGGCTCCTCGGAGATCTCCACGATGATCCCGCAGCCGACCAGGACCACGGTGGCGCCCATCATGATGACCGAGATCGCGATGCGCAGCGCGTCCTCGGGAATGGTGCGGTAGAAGGCGATGACCGACCGGTCGCCGCGGGCCTCGGCCAGGATCGCCAGGAACACCACGGCGAGCGTGGTGACCTTGATCCCGCCCGCCACGGACGCGGGGCCGCCGCCGGCGAACATCAGCGCGTCCGTCATGAGCAGCGTGACCGGCTCCAGGCTGTTCATGTCCACCAGGTTGAAGCCGCCGGAGCGGACCATGACCGAGTGGAAGAACCCCTCGAACACCTTCTGCGTCACGGGCCGCCCCTGCAGGGTGTCCGGGTTGGACCACTCGAAGGCCAGGAACAGCGCCCAGCCGACGAACAGCAGGATCGTGGTGGTCACCACGACCAGCTTCGTGTTGAGGTTCCACCGGGAGAAGCGCAGACCCGTCTGCCGCAGGACGAGGACCACGGGAAACCCCAGGGAGCCGAGGAAGACGCCCAGGGCGATCGGCAGGAGGATCAGCGCCGCGTCCGTGTAGGGCACGAGCCCGTCCGAGTGGGGCGTGAACCCGCCGTTGTTGAAGGCGGAGACCGCGTAGAACGCCCCGTGCCACAGGGCGGTGAGGAAGGGCTCCCCGACCAGCAGGAAGCCGATCGTCAGGACGGCGGCCAGGACCGCCTCGATCACGACCGACATCACCACGATGACCTGCAGCAGCGAGCCCACCTCGCCGAGGCGCCCGATGTTCAGCGCCTCCTGCGTGATCAGCCGGGACTTCAGGCCCAGCTTGCGGCCGATCGCCAGGGCCAGGATCGAGGTCATGGTCAGGGTGCCCAGGCCGCCGATCTGCATCGCGATCAGGATCACGAACTGCCCGAAGAAGGACCAGTTCGTGGCGGTCGGGACCGTGGTCAGCCCGGTCACGGTGACGGCGGAGGTGGCGGTGAAGACGGCGTCCTCGAGCTCCGTGTCCACCCCGGGCGCGGACGAGACGGGCAGCCACAGCAGGAAGGAGAACAGGGTCACGACCGCGGCGAAGGAGATCACGGCGAGGCGGGCGGGGGAGCCGGCCGCGATCCGGTCCACGAGGTCGCGCAGCGAGGTCAACAGCCAGAAGCGGCCCCGCTCCTCGCGGGACACCCAGGACCGGTGCTGCAGGTTGCTCACGGGCCCTCCTCCTGTGTCCGGGCCGCCCGGCCCGGACGGCGTCGGCCGCGGCGCGTGCCCCGGCCCGAGACAGTATCGCACCCACGGCGCGGCGTGCCGTCCCGCGGGTGTAGGTTATCGCCCATGCCCTTGGAAGAGGCCCTGCTGCGGGCCCGGGTCCGCCGCCTGACCCACGCCTCCAGGCCCCGCCGCAGACGCCCCCGGGCGTCCCGGCGGAGCACCGACCCGCGCGAGGTCACCGCGGCGCGCACCGCCCAGCTGATCATCGGCGCCTTCGCGACCGCACTGGTCGCCGGCACCGTCCTGCTGCTGCTCCCGGTCGCCCGCGTCGGCCCCGGTGGGGCCTCCTTCATGGAGGCCTTCTTCACCGCGACCTCGGCCATCTGCGTGACCGGGCTGATCGTGGTGGACACCCCCACCTACTGGACCCCCTTCGGGCAGGCCGTGGTCCTGGCCCTGATCCAGATCGGCGGGTTCGGGGTGATGTCCTTCGCGACCGTGCTCGGGATCCTGCTGGCCCGCCGGCTCGGCCTGACGGCCCGGATCATGAGCTCGACCGAGACCAAGAGCCCCGGCTACGGGGACATGCGCCGGGTGCTGCTGCGCGTGCTGGTCACCACCCTGGTGATCGAGACGCTCGTGGCCGCCGCGCTCGCCCTGCGCTTCGCCGCCGGCTACGGCTACGGGGCCGGACAGGCCGTCTGGCACGGGGTGTTCCACGCCGTCTCGGCGTTCAACAACGCCGGGTTCGCCCTGTACACCCTCTCGATCATGGACTTCGCGACCGACCCCTGGATCAACCTGCCGCTCATCGCCGCGGTGATCCTGGGCGGGCTCGGCTTCCCGGTGCTCTACGAGCTGCGCCGGGAGTGGCGCCGGCCGCGGCGGTGGAGCATGAACACCCGCATCGTGCTGTTCGCCACCGTGGTGCTGCTCGCCGCCGGCACGGTCTTCCTGTGCGCGGTGGAGTGGGCCAACCCCGCCACCCTCGGCCCGATGCGGGCGGACGAGAAGCTGCTGGCCGGCTTCTTCCAGTCGACCATCGCCCGCACCGCCGGGTTCAACAGCATCGACATCTCCGCCATGCACCCGGTGTCCTGGCTGGGCCTGGACCTGCTGATGCTCGTCGGCGGCGGGCCGGCCGGGACCGCGGGCGGCCTGAAGGTCACCACGTTCGTCGTCCTGGGCTTCATCGCCTACACGGAGGTCACCGGCGGCTCGGCGGTCAACGTGCTGGGCCGGCGCCTGTCCCGCTCGGTGCAGCGCCAGGCCACCACGGTGGTGGTGCTGGCCCTGGGCGCGGTGGCCACCGCCACGATGGTGCTGATGCTGCTGCACGAGGACATCGGCCTGGACCGGCTGCTGTTCGAGGTGATCTCCGCCTTCGCCACGGTGGGCCTGTCCACCGGGATCACCGCCGCGCTCTCGCCGGCGGGCCAGGGAGTGCTCATCGCCCTGATGTTCCTGGGGCGGCTGGGACCCATCACGGTGGCCACCGCCATGGCCGCCCGGCCGCGCAGAGCCCTCTACGAGCTGCCCAAGGAACGCCCGCTGATCGGCTGATCCCCGTTCCCCCACCCCCGCCCCGACACCTCCAGGAGGTCCCCGCATGTTCCCCACCCGCCCGGCCAGCACCGCGCGACACCCCTCCGGCCGCCGGACACCCGGCACGGTGGCCGTGATCGGCCTGGGCCGCTTCGGCGCCGCCCTCGCCCTGGAACTGATGCACAACGGCGCCGAGGTGCTCGGCGTCGACACCGACGAGAGCGTGGTCCAGGAGCTCAACGGGCAGCTGACCGCCGTGGTGCGCGCCGACGCCACCCAGGAGCAGCTGCTGCGCCAGCTGGGGGTCGACGAGTTCGACAAGGTCGTCGTCGGGATCGGCTCGGACGTGCAGGCCAGCATCCTGGTCGCCTCCCGGCTGCTGAAGTTCGGCCACCCGGAGATCTGGGCCAAGGCCATCACCGGTCCGCACGCCGAGATCCTCGAGCAGCTCGGGGTGCACCACGTGATCAGCCCCGAGCACGACATGGGCGTGCGCTCCGCCCACCTGATCCAGGGCCGGGTGCTCGACTTCGTGGTGATCGACGACGGCTTCGCGCTGATCCGCTGCCCCGCTCCCGAAGCGGTCCAGCAGCGCCCCCTGGACGCGCTCAACCTCCGCCGGGCGCACGGGGTCTCCGTGGTCTCCGTGCGGCGCCCGGGAGAGGCCTGGGAACCGGCCGAGCCGGGGACCGTCCTGTACGAGACCGACCAGATCCTCGTCATCGGGCCCACCCGGAAGGTGCAGGCGTTCAGCGACCTCGACTGAGCGTGCGGGGACGCGGCCCGGGCGGACACATTGGGCCGCGGCGCCGCGGGCCGGCGGCGGGGCGACGGCGCGAGTGGTCTAATGGCCGTGTGACTCCTGCTACATCCGGGCCCGGCGCCCCGCGCCCCACGCGACTGTTCTGGGGCCCCGCCCTGCTCGAGTACGACTTCGGGCCCCACCACCCGATGCACCCCTCCCGGCTCGAGCTCACGCAGCGCCTCGTCCAGGAGTTCGGCCTCGACCGCCGGGCCAACGTCACCGTGGAGGCCCCGGAGGTCGCCCCGGACGACGTCCTGCGCCTCGTCCACCCCCAGCACTACCTGGACTCGGTGCGGGCGGTCGGCGCGGACCCCTCCCTGGAGATCCCCGAGTGCGGCCTCGGCACCGAGGACACCCCGGCCTTCCCCCGGGTGCACGAGGCCAGCGCCCGGCTGGTGGGCGGCACCTACCAGGGCGCCGCGGCCCTCCTGACGGGGGACGCGGTGCGCGCCGTGAACTTCGGGGGCGGGATGCACCACGCCCACGCGGAGCGGGCCAGCGGCTTCTGCATCTACAACGACTGCGCCGTGGGCATCCAGCACCTGCTCGAGCAGGGCGTCCGGCGGGTGGCCTACGTGGACGTCGACGGCCACCACGGGGACGGGACCCAGTCGATCTTCTACGACGACCCCCGGGTGCTCACCATCTCGCTGCACGAGACCGGCCTGGCCCTGTTCCCGGGCACCGGCTTCGCCAACGAGACGGGCCGGGGGGCCTCCGAGGGGTACGCCGTCAACGTCGCCATGCCCGCCACCGCCGACGACGCCATGTGGCTGCGGGCCTTCGACGCCGTGGTCCCGCCGCTGCTGCGCCAGTTCGCCCCCGAGGTCCTGGTCAGCCAGCACGGCTGCGACTCCCACTTCGCCGACCCGCTCACCCACCTGCGGGTCAGCGTGGACGCCCAGCGGCAGACCGCCGTCGCACTCTCCGGGCTCGCCGACGAGCTGTGCGAGGGCCGGTGGATCGCCACGGGCGGGGGCGGGTACAACTGCCACGACGTGGTGCCCCGGTCGTGGACGCACCTGGTCGCGATCGCCGCCGGGCACCCGGTGGACGTGGGCGCGGCGGTGCCGCAGCCGTGGCGGGACCACGTGCGCGAGCGCTACGGGGCCGAGGCGCCGCGGGTGATGGGCGACGAGGTGGACCTGTGGTGGCGTTCGTGGGAGGTCGGCTTCGACCCCAACGACGAGACCGACCGCACGATCATGGCCACCCGCAAGGAGGTCTTCCCGCAGTGGGGGCTGGACCCGTGGTTCGACTGAGCCCCGAGCCCGCGGCTGCCGGCGAGCGGGGGAGCCAGGTGGACGTGCCGCTGCCGGGTGCCGCCCGCCAACGCGTTTACAGTGATCGGATGGGCAACAACGACGTGTTCGCGGTGATCGCCGACAAGACCCGGCGGGGGATCCTCACTGTGCTCAAGGACGGCGAGCGGCCCGTGGGGGACCTCGTCGAGGAGCTGGGCGTCTCCCAGCCCACCGTCTCCAAGCATCTGAAGATCCTGCGCGAGGCCGGTATGGTGTCCATGGAGGCGCAGGGGCAGCGGCGGCTGTACGCCGTACGGCCCGAGCCCCTCGCCGAGGTGACCCGCTGGATCCACGAGGTCACCGGCGACGCGGTCCAGCAGCGGGCCGCACCGGAGCCCACCGCACCACGACCGACCGTACCGGAACCGGGCGCGGCGCCCGGGACCGCCGCGGCCGCGGCGGACGAGCCCTTCACGAGCGCCCCGGAGGAGCTGGTGGTCACCGCCCCGGCGCTCCGGGAACCGGGCCCGGAGCTGCTCATGTCCGAACCTCCCGGGGCCGAGCCGTCCGCGGCCGGGCGTCCTGCCGGCGGGACGCCCCGGCGCCCGGCCCGAGGGGCCGGGGCCCGCGCCGCGGACCTCCTGGCCGGTCTGCCCGGCCTGCGCCGCCGCCCCCGGCACCCGCGGCGGTGACCGGCTCCACCCTTCCGACCAGCACGAGGAGCACGATGCACGAGGACCTGTATCCCATCCGTCAGGCCGTCCTGGCCCGCAACCCCGGTGAGGTGGAGTTCCACCAGGCGGTGGACGAGGTCTTCGACTCCCTCGGCCCCGTGGTGGCCCGGCACCCCGAGCTCCTCGAGGCCGCCGTGCTCGAGCGGATCTGCGAGCCGGAGCGCCAGATCATCTTCCGGGTCCCGTGGACCGACGACGAGGGCCGCGTGCACATCAACCGCGGCTTCCGCGTGGAGTTCAACTCCGCGCTGGGGCCCTACAAGGGTGGACTGCGCTTCCACCCGTCCGTCTACCTGGGCATCGTGAAGTTCCTGGGCTTCGAGCAGATCTTCAAGAACGCCCTCACCGGCATGCCCATCGGCGGCGGCAAGGGCGGCTCGGACTTCGATCCCAGCGGGCGCTCCGACGCGGAGATCATGCGCTTCTGCCAGTCCTTCATGACCGAGCTCTACCGCCACATCGGCGAGTACACGGACGTCCCGGCCGGCGACATCGGCGTCGGCGGGCGCGAGATCGGCTACCTGTTCGGCCAGTACAAGCGCATCACCAACCGCTACGAGTCGGGCGTGCTCACCGGCAAGGGGCTGAGCTGGGGCGGGTCCCTCGTGCGGACCGAGGCCACCGGGTACGGCACCGTCATGTTCGCCGAGGAGATGCTGCGCACCCGCGGGCAGTCCTTCGACGGGCAGACGGTGCTGGTCTCCGGGTCCGGCAACGTGGCGACCTTCGCGATCGCCCGGGCCCAGCGCCTGGGGGCCACGGTGATCACCGCCTCCGACTCCGGCGGCTACGTGGTGGACCCCGACGGCATCGACCTGGAGCTGCTGCGCCAGATCAAGGAGGTCGAGCGCGGCCGCATCTCGGAGTACGCCGAGCGTCGCGGCGGGCGCGCCCGGTTCATCGCCAAGGGCTCCGTGTGGGACGTCCCCGGCACCGTGGCCCTGCCGTGCGCCACCCAGAACGAGCTGGACGGCTCCCACGCCAAGAAGCTGCTGGCGCACGGCGTGGTGGCCGTGGCCGAGGGCGCCAACATGCCCTCCACCGGCGAGGCCACGCGGATGTTCCAGGAGGCCGGGGTGCTCTTCGGCCCCGGCAAGGCGGCCAACGCCGGCGGCGTGGCCACCTCCGCGCTGGAGATGCAGCAGAACGCGTCCCGCGACTCGTGGACCTTCGGGTACACGGAGGAGCGGCTCGGGCAGATCATGACGTCGATCCACGACCGGTGCGCCGAGACGGCCGAGGACTACGGCATGCCCGGCAACTACGTGGCCGGCGCCAACATCGCCGGCTTCGTCAAGGTGGCCGGCGCCATGATGGCCCAGGGCCTCATCTGATCCGCGCCGGGTCCGGCTCCGGCCGGGCCCGGCGGTCCCACCCGTCCGCACTTCCGACACGTCCGGACCCGCGACCGCCCCACGGAGGGCCGCGGTGGACCTACCCTGGAGACTATGGCAACGCATCGACAGGTCCTGCAGTGGCTGGAGAACGAGCTGTTCGACGGCCATCTCGTGCTGGGCCAACAACTGCCCTCGGACCGCGACCTCGCGGCCATCCACCGCGTGTCCCGCAACAACATGCGGGAGGCGCTCAAGACCCTGGAGGCGCAGGGGATCGTCCGTCTCTTCGACGGGCCGCGCAAGTCGATCCTGCCCATGCTGGTCCGGGAGCCGGCGGCGTCCGCCGGTCCCGCCCTGCAGCTGCACATGGCCACCTCGGACTACCCGCTGCGGGACATCGTGCAGACCCGGGTGCTGCTCGAGACCTGGGCGCTGGAGCGCTCGGACCCCCGGCACCCGGCCATGGCCGAGCTGCGGGCGCTGCTCGAGCAGATGGGCCGGGACGACCTCTCGCTCAAGGAGTTCCACCACCTCGAGGTGAGCTTCCACATCGCGCTGTGCAAGACCGCGGGCAACACGGTGGTCTCCGCCCTGATGTCCTCGCTGCGGGACTCGATCTACGAGTACACGATGGCCCTCGTGGGCCACGTGCCCCTGTGGAGCGCCACCTCGGAGCGGCTGCGCGCCGAGCACCAGGCGATCTACTCCGCCGTGGAGGCGGGCGACCGCCGGCTCGCGGCGCGGCTGGTGGCCGAGCACATCGAGTACCAGTACCGCGAGGCCGGCGTGGACCCCGACCAGGAGCAGCGCACCCCCGGCCCCGCCCCGGACGCGCCGGCCGACCCGGCCGTGCCCGTCGCCACGGGGGAGCTGCCGGTGCACGCCGGGGAGCAGCCCGGCGGCCCGTCGGAGGTGCCGCGCAGCGCCTGAGACCCGTCCACCGGGCACGAATACGGCAATTTCCCTGCGAGACGGTAGGGTGTCAGTGAACGTTTGCCCGGCCGTTCCCGTCCGAGGGCCGGCACCCCGGTTCCCGCCTGTCGCGGAGTCCCCGGGGAACACCACCGAGACATGAAGATGCGAGGGATCCTATGGGTTCAGTGATCAAGAAGCGCCGCAAGCGGATGTCCAAGAAGAAGCACCGCAAGCTCCTCCGCAAGACCCGTCACCAGCGCCGCAACAAGAAGTGACCCGGCGCTGACACCGCCCGCGGGGCCGCCGTCCTCTCCAGGACGGCGGCCCCGCGGCGTTGCCGGGCCCATCCCGGAGACCGGCGCCGGGGTCGGGGCGGGCCGTAGCATGGACCCATGAGCTCCCCGACGCCGCCGGCCGTGACCCTGCTGACCCGCCCGGGGTGCCACCTCTGCGAGGCGGCCCGGGAGTCCGTGGACCGGGTCACCTCCGCGCTGGGCCTGGGCTGGGCCGAGGTGGACGTCGACGGCGACCCCGAGCTGGCCCGCCGGCACGCGGAGGAGATCCCGGTGCTGCTCGTCGACGGCGTGCCCCGCGACTTCTGGCAGATCGACGAGCGCCGGCTCGCCCGGCTGCTGCGCGAGCGTCTGGCCGGCTGAGCCGGGCCCCGTTTTGGGGCCCGCCGCGCCCGTCTGGGATCATGGGGGGCATGCCCTCCTCGACCGTCCACCTGCTGCGCCACGGCCAGGTCCTCAACCCGGACCGCATCGTCTACGGACGGCTCCCCAGCTACGGCCTCACCGAGCTGGGCGCGCGGATGGCCGAGGCCGCCGCCGCCGAGCTCGCCCGCCGTGTGAACGACGGCTCGCGCATCGTCCACCTCGTCTCCTCCCCGCTGCAGCGGGCCCGGGAGACCGCCGCGCCCGTGGCCCGGGAGCTGCGGCTGCCGGTGCACCCGGACGAACGGGTGATCGAGGCCCACAACCACTTCGAGGGCCTGCACG
The DNA here is from genome assembly GCF_001027955.1 of Kocuria sp. SM24M-10. Lineage (NCBI taxonomy): Bacteria > Bacillati > Actinomycetota > Actinomycetes > Micrococcales > Micrococcaceae > Kocuria > Kocuria sp. SM24M-10. The sequence goes on from NZ_LDNX01000141.1 coordinate 19,386, forward strand.
TGGACGCCCTCGAGCTGCTCAGACCGGGGCACTGGCCGCACCTGCGCAACCCGCTGGCCCCCTCGTGGGGGGAGCCCTACCGCCGTCAGGTCGCCCGCATGGCCGAGGCCGTGCTGGAGGCCGGTCGCACGGCCGTGGAGCGCGGCGGGGACGGCGCCGAGGCCGTGGTGGTCTCCCACCAGCTGCCGATCTGGCTCACCCGGCGCTCCGCCGAGGGCCGTCCCCTGCCGCACGACCCGCGCCGCCGGCAGTGCAACCTCGCCTCCCTGACCTCGCTGGTGTTCGACGACCTCGACGCCGGGCGCCCGCCCCGGGTCGAGTACCGCGAGCCCGCCGCCGCCTACTATCCAGGGGTCAACCAGCTTCCCGGTTCATAATGGCGGGGCGCCGCCGCCGTCCCCGTCCCGTCCAGAGCACCAGGTGATCCGTCCGTGACCTCCCGTCCCTCGTCCGCCTCCTCCCGTCCGTCCCGCCGCCGCGTGCTCTCGCTCGCGGGCCTGGGCGTCCTCGGGCTCGCCCTCGCCGGGTGCACCGAGGAGGACTCGCTGGCCCAGCAGGCCAACTCCGGGGACCAGAAGGGCTACATCGCCGGCGACGGCACCGTCTCGGAGTACGCGGCCGGGGAGCGCGGGGAGCCCGTGCAGTTCGAGGGCACCCTGTTCGACGGCACCGTGGTCTCGGCCGAGGACCTCCGCGGGGCCCCCGCGCTGCTCAACTTCTGGTACGCCGGGTGCGCCCCGTGCCGGGTCGAGGCCCCCGACCTCCGGGAGCTCGCCGAGCGCTTCGACGGCCGGGCCGCCTTCTACGGCGTGAACCTGCGCGACGAGCAGGCCACCGCGGAGGCGTTCGAGCGCACCTTCGAGATCCCCTACCCCTCCTTCGAGGACAAGGACGGGGGCGTGCTGATGGCCCTGAGCGCCTACGTGCCCCCGCAGGCCGTGCCCACCACGCTGGTCCTCGACGCCGAGGGCCGGGTGGCCGCCCGCATCCTCGGCATCGCCGAGCGCTCCGTGCTGGAGACCCTGCTCGAGGACACGGTGGCCGAAGCGGCATGACGGCCGGCAACCCGTTCGCCGAGATCGTCCTCGACGGCTCCCTCCTCGTCGCCCTGCCCGTGGCCCTGCTCGCCGGACTGGTCTCCTTCGCCTCCCCGTGCGTGCTGCCGCTCGTGCCCGGCTACCTGGGCTACGTGACGGGCCTGACCGGCGCGGACCTGCAGGACCAGCGCCGCGGCCGGGTGCTGGCCGGGATCAGCCTGTTCGTGCTCGGCTTCTCGGCCGTGTTCCTGCTCATGTCCGTGCTGCTCGCCCAGCTGGGCGCCTACGCCTGGTTCCTGGGCCAGAGCTGGATCACCGTGGTCCTCGGCGCGCTGGTGGTGCTCATGGGCGTCGTCTTCCTCGGCGGGGTGTCGTTCTTCCAGCGGGACCGCAAGATCGAGCGCCGCCCCCCGCCCGGTCTGTGGGGCGCCCCGCTGCTCGGCGTCACCTTCGGCCTCGGCTGGGCGCCCTGCATCGGCCCGACGTTCGCCGCCGTGCAGGCGCTCGTGTACGTGGACGGCGCCTCGGCCGGGAAGGCCGCCGTGCTCACGGTGGCCTACTGCCTGGGCCTGGGGGTGCCCTTCCTGCTCCTGGCCCTGGCGCTGCGCCGCGGCATGGGGGCCATGGGATTCTTCCGCCGGCACCGCCTCACCATCCAGCGCGCCGGCGGGGGTCTCCTCGTCCTGGTCGGGCTGCTCATGATGACGGGGGCGTGGACCGCGTTCGTCTCCTGGGTGCAGGCCGAGCTCGTCACCGACTGGGTGATGCCGATCTGAGCACCTCCGGCACCCCGTCCCGCCCCGACCACAGAAAGACCGACATGAGCACACCAGCGCCTCCCTCGTCGGGTCCCGCCGCGCCCACGGAACCGCCCCGCGGGCGCTCCTCCGACGCCGAGCTCCCCGCCCTGGGGCCCCGCGGCATGGCCCGGTGGGCGTGGACGCAGCTCACGAAGATGAACACGGCCCTGTTCCTGCTCCTGCTGCTGGCCGTCGCGGCGGTGCCCGGCTCGATCTTCCCGCAGCGCATCCAGGACCCGGCGGCCGTGCAGGACTACCTGGACAACAACCCGGTCCTGGGGGAGTGGCTGGACCGGCTGCAGTTCTTCGACGTGTTCTCCTCGGCCTGGTTCTCCGCCGTCTACATCCTGCTGTTCGTCTCCCTCGTGGGCTGCGTGCTGCCGCGCGCGGCCAAGCACTGGCGGGCCTGGCGGGCCGAGCCGCCGCGCACCCCGCGGCGGCTGGAGCGGCTGCCCGAGCACCGCGCGCTGACGCTCGGCGGCCGCGACGGCGCCGAGGCCCCGGCCCCCGACGACGTCGTCGCCGACGCGGCCCGGCTGCTGAAGAAGCGCGGCTACCGGGTCGCGGTGCGGGACGCCGGCTCGGCCGCCCCCTCGGTCGCCGCCGAGCGCGGGATGTGGAAGGAGGTCGGCAACATCGTCTTCCACCTGGCGCTGCTGGGCGTGCTGGTCTCCGTGGCCGTCGGGTCCCTGTTCGGCTACAAGGGCCAGCGGGTGGTCGTGGAGGGCGAGTCCTTCGTCAACACCCTCATCGGCTACGACTCCTTCACCCCCGGCACCAACTACGACGCCGACTGGCTGGAGCCGTTCTCGGTCCGGCTCGACCGCTTCGAGGCCGAGTTCAACCGGGACACCACGAACCCGCGCAACTACGGGGCGCCGCTGGACTTCACCGCCGAGGTCACCGTGCAGGACGAGCCCGGGGCCGAGCCGCGGGAGGAGGTCCTGAAGGTCAACCAGCCGCTGAACGTGAACGGCGTGAAGAGCTACCTCGTGGGCAACGGCTACGCCCCGGTGATCCGGGTGACGGACGGCAACGGGGACGTCGCCTTCGAGGGCCCCGTGGTGACCGTCCCCTCCGACGGCGTGTACACCTCCTCGCTCGTGCTCAAGGTCCCGGACGCCCGGCCCGACCAGCTCGGCTTCGTGGGGCTGCTCCTGCCCACCGCCGTGGGCGGGGAGGGGGAGATGCCCCGCTCGGTGGACCCGGGCCTGGCCAACCCCCGGCTCATCCTCTCCGCCTACCACGGGGACCTGGGCCTGGACACCGGCGCCCCGCAGAACGTGTACGTGCTCGACGTCGAGCAGCTCACCGAGCTCAACGCCATGACCAACGAGAACGGCGCGATCACCCTCGACGCCGCGAACCCCGTGCACGAGCTGCCCGACGGCAAGGGCACCGTGGAGTTCCTCGACGTGAAGCGCTACGTGGGCCTGGACGTCCACTACGACCCCGGCAAGACGGGCGCCCTGGTCTCCTTCGTGCTGGCCTTCACGGGGCTGCTGATGTCCCTGTTCATCTCCCGCCGCCGCGTCTGGGTGCGGGCGGCGCGGGGCACGGACGAGGACGGCCGGGGCTGCACGGTGCTCGAGTACGGGCTGCTGGCGCGCGGCGAGGACCCCCGGCTCGCGGCCGAGGCCGAGCGGCTGGGCGAGCTGTGGACCGGGCAGTGGGAGTCCGCCGGCGTGCAGGACCGGGAGACCGCGGGGCCCGCCCCCGCCCGGGCCGGCTCCGAGCCGGCGTCCGGGAACGAGTGAGAGGATGAGCGGCATGACCGTCAACGAGACCCTGGGCGCCTGGAGCGAGCTGTTCATGCTCCTGGCCGCCATGACCTACCTGGTCAGCTTCGTCGCCTTCGCGTGGGACATGGCCGCCCACTCCAAGACCCTGCGCGGCACGGCCGAGGCCGAGGACCGCGAGCTCGTCGGCGCCGCGACGGCCGGGGCGGGGGCGCAGGACGCCGCCGAGCCCGCCGACGCGCGGGCCGGGCACGGGGCCGGCCACCGCGGGCGCGGCTACCGCACGGGTGCCCGCTCCGCGCTGGCCGGGCACGTGGCCGACGAGCAGATGCGCTACACCGGGGAGCGCCGACCCGCGGCGCGCGTGGCCGTGGCCGTCATGGTCCTCGCGTTCCTGGTCCACGCCGCCGCCGTGGTGAGCCGGGCGTTCGCCGCGGGCCGGGTGCCCTGGGGCAACATGTACGAGTTCTGCACCACGGGCGCCCTCGTCGTCGCCGGGGTCTACCTGCTGGCCCTGCTCGCCCGGGACCTGCGCTTCGTGGGGACCCTCGTCTCCGGGCTCGTGGTGATCATGCTCTGCGCGGCGACGATCGGCTTCCCCACGCCCGTGGGCCCGCTGCAGCCCGCCCTGCAGTCCTGGTGGCTGGTGATCCACGTGTCCATCGCGGTGGCGGCCTCCGGCGTGTTCACCATCACCTTCGCCATGGCCGTGCTGCAGCTGCTGCAGGCCCGGCGTGAGCGGGCGATCCTGGCCGGGCAGGCCCCCGGCATGGACTTCCTGCGGATGGTCCCGTCCGCCCAGGCGTTGGAGAACCTGTCCTTCCGGCTCAACGCGGTCGGCTTCGCCTTCTGGACCTTCACCCTCGCCGCCGGGGCCATCTGGGCCGAGCAGGCGTGGGGCCGGTACTGGGGCTGGGACACCAAGGAGGTCTGGACCTTCGTGATCTGGGTGGTCTACGCCGCCTACATGCACGCCCGCGCGACCCGCGGCTGGACCGGCACCCGCTCGGCGTGGCTGTCGATCGCCGGGTACCTGTGCATCATCTTCAACTTCACCGTGGTCAACACCCTCTTCGCCGGCCTGCACTCCTACGCCGGCGTCTAAGCCTCCCGGCCGCTCCCCGCGCAGCACTCTCCCCGCGCAGCACTCTCCCCGCGGCACGGGCGCCCTCGGCGCCACGGCACGGGCCCGCAGCCCGCGCGCGGCGGTCCTCCCACTGCACTCCCACCGCGGCCCGCACCGGCACCACTGCCGGTGCGGGCCGCGGTGCTCCCCGGGACGCTCAGCCCGCCGCACGGGCGGGAGCGCGCGCCACGGCGGCCAGCACCGGCCGGGTGAGCTCCAGGCCGGCGCGCACCAGCAGCGCCCCCGCCGCCACGGAGCCAAGCATCAGCGCAAGGGTGCCCGGGGCCAGCACGGCCGCGGGCCCGGCCATGGGGGCGGCGAGCACCAGCCCCGCAAGCCCGGACACGGCTGCCACCAGCAGCAGCGGCTGCATCACCGTGCGCACGCGCGCTGCGTGCAGGGTTCGCGTGTCCGCGCCCAGGGCGTGCAGGCCCGCGTAGAGCCACCGCCGGTCGTGGATCAGGGCGGCCTGGTTGACCACCGCCGAGACGGCCACCATCAGGAACGAGATGCCCAGCGTGAGCAGGACGCCCGTGGCCACGTCCCGGACCAGCCAGGCCTCCTCCGGCGTCATCGAGGCCGTCCCCGCCCCGCCCGGTCCGGCCCCGACCAGGGCTGCTCCGGAGCCCACGAACGTGGCCGTGAAGGCGGTCAGGGCCACCCCGGAGACCTGCGACCACGCCTGCCGGGGGTCCTCCAGCACGCCACGGGCCGCCAGCAGCTGCTCGGGGCTGCCGGCGCGCCGCACCCGGCGCCGTGCCTGGGCGCCGACCAGCCACACCCCCACGAGGTGCAGCACGAGGGCGCCGCCGGTGATCGCGGCCGCACTCAGGGCGACCATCACCGCCACGGAGGGGGCCACGGTCTGCCCAGCCACCGCGGCGATCAGCGCCGCCGAGAACAGTGCCCCGCCCACGAGCAGCCGGCGGGCACGCACCCGCGGGGCCTCGTGGCGCAGCCGCACCGCCAGCGGACCGACCGTGAGGCGGCGCACGCCCACGGCGGCGCTGCCGAGGGCGACGACCAGCACCCCGGCGAGCAGGCCCGCCAGCAGCGGCGCCGGGGGCAGCAGCGCGCGCCAGCCCAGGGGCGCGCCGCGGAACGGGACGAGTCCGAGCGGCAGGGCGAGCAGCGGTGCCGCCACGGCCCCGAGCACCACCCCGGAGCCGGCGAGCAGCAGCGGCTCGACCAGCGCCAGCCCGGTCACCGTGCCGCGGGAGGCGCCGAGCAGGGAGAGGGCGGACAGCCGGTCGTCCTGCCTCCGGGCGGAGAGCCGGGCGGCGGCAGCGCCCAGGGAGAGGAACGGGACCAGCAGCAGGGCCACGGCCACGAGGGCGAGCGACCGGTAGAGCGCCGCCAGCTCACCGTCCGCGCGGAAGAAGGCGGCGGTGCCGCCGCCGACCACCACCAGCAGCGCCGTGGGCGCGGCGAAGGCCGCGACGGTCAGCAGACCGGGCGCGGAGAGGAACGCGGACCGGGTGACGAACAGGGGCAGGAGGCGCAGCAGGGTCATCGGAGGGCACCCGCCGCCGTCCCCGCCGGCACAGCGCCGGCGGGGACGGCGTCCGAGACCACACGGCCGTCGCGCATCCGGACCACCCGGGCGCACCGGGCGGCCACGGACTCGTCGTGGGTGACCACCACGAGCGTGGTGCCGGCGCCGGAGGTCGCGGCCAGCAGCAGGGACATCACCTCCTCGGAGGTCCGCGAGTCGAGCGCACCGGTGGGCTCGTCGGCGAAGGTCACGGCCGGGCGGTTCACCTGGGACCGGGCGATGGCCACGCGCTGGGCCTGCCCGCCCGAGAGCTGCCCGATGCGGCGACCGCCCAGGCCGTCCAGGCCCAGCCGCCCCAGCAGCCCGGCGCCCGCCCGCTCGGCCTCCCGCCGTGACGTGCCGGCGAGCATCGCGGCCACCGCCACGTTCTCGAGGGCGGTCAGCTCGGGCAGCAGCAGGCCCTGCTGGAAGACGAAGCCGAGGTGGGACCGGCGCAGCACCGCGCGCTGGTCGGCGGAGGCGGCCGAGAGGGTCACCGGACCGCCCGGGACGTCCAGGGTCACGCCGCCGCGGTCGGGCACGACGATGCCCGCCAGGCAGTGCAACAGGGTGGTCTTGCCGCACCCGGAGGCGCCCATCACCGCCACGGACTCCCCGTGGTGGACGGTCAGGGTGACGCCGTCGAGGGCGGTGGCGGCGCCGTAGGCCTGGTGCAGGCGGTGGGCGTGCAGGGCGGGGGGAGCGGTGGAGGTGATCATGCTGCCAGCGTCCCCCGGCGCTCCCTGCGGGCGCATCGGAGCCCGGCATGATCCCGGCCCGGGGCCTCTCATCCCCGGGCATGAGAACCGGTGCTCAGTCCATCAGCCCCGACTCGTAGGCGAGGACCACGGCCTGCACCCGGTCCCGGACGCCGAGCTTGGCCAGGACGTGGGAGACGTGGGTCTTCACGGTCGCCTCGGAGAGGAACAGCTCGCCCATGATCTCCCCGTTGGACAGGCCGCGGGCCATCAGCAGGAAGACCTCGTGCTCGCGGGCGGTGAGGGTCGCGATCGCCGCGGCGTGGGGCCGGGGCGCGGCGGAGTCCTCGGCGGGCCCGGCCGCGGGCTCCAGCACGAAGTGGCCGATCAGCCGCCGGGTGGTGGACGGGGCGATCACCGCGTCGCCGCGGTGGACGGTGCGCACGGCGGCGAGCAGCTCCTCCGGCAGCGCGTCCTTGAGCAGGAAGCCGCTGGCGCCGGCCCGCAACGCGTCCAGGGCGTACTCGTCGAGGTCGAAGGTGGTCAGGACCACGATCCGCACGTCCGTGCCGTGGCGGTCGAGGATCTGCCGGGTGGCGGCGATCCCGTCGAGCACCGGCATCCGGACGTCCATCAGGACCACGTCCGGCCCGGACCCGGCCTGCCGCAGGCGCTCCACGGCGCGCACGGCGTCGGCGCCGTCCCCGCTCTCGGCGACCACCTCGAGATCGGGCTGGGAGTCCAGCAGCATGCGGAAGCCGCCGCGCACGAGCTGCTGGTCGTCGACGATGAGCACCCGCACGGGCCCGGGCGCAGGCTCGGGCACAGGGGCGGTCGCGGGGAAGAGGGACACGGTCAGCGCTCCTGGTGGGGGACGGAGAACCGGACGCGGAAGCCGTCCGGGGGGCAGGGGCCGGCCGAGACCGTGCCGGCGTAGAGGTCGGCGCGCTCGCGCATCCCCCGCAGGCCGTTGCCGGGAGCCGGGGCGCTGCGGGGGTCGGCCGTGACGCCGTCGTTGTGCACGGACCCGCTGAGTCCCTCACGGGTCCACCGCAGCTCGACGGTCACCGTGCGCAGCCCGGGGGCGTGGCGCAGGGCGTTGGTCAGGGCCTCCTGGACGATCCGGTAGACCGCCAGCTCGGCGCCGGAGGGCAGCCGGCCGGGCTCAGGCTCCCCGTGCACCCGCAGCCGCACGTCGGCGCCGGTGCCGGTGCAGCCGGCCACGAGCGCGGGCAGGTCCGCCAGACCGGGCAGCGGCGCGAGCGCGCCGCCGTCGTCGGTGCGCAGCACCCCGAGCAGGCGGCGCATCTGGGTCAGCGAGGACCGGCCCGTCGCCGCGATCGTCGCCAGCGCCGCCGAGGCCGTCTCCGGGGCGGGGGCGCCCCCGGCCGAGGCGACGGCGTAGCGGGCGCCGTCGGCCTGGGCGATGATCACGGACAGGGAGTGCGCCACGACGTCGTGCATCTCACGGGCGATGCGGGTGCGCTCGTCCTGGGCGGCGAGCCGCCGCTCCTGGTCCCGCTCGCGCTCCAGCCGCTGGGCCCGCTCCAGGAGCTCGCGGTCCCGGAGCAGGCTGAGCCGGCGCCAGCCGCCGAACGCGAAGGCCGCGAGCACCACCACGGCGGCGCCGCCGCTGACGGACAGCCACATCAGCCCGCGCTCCCACCAGCTCATCTGCGCCGCGCCGCCGAGGGCGGCATGGGTCAGGTGGTGGCCGAGGAGCACGGCACCGAGCACGCCCGCGGCCAGCAGGGCCCGCCGCCCGCGCACGCTCCCGTGCGCGGAGACCGAGTACACCGCCCAGGGCACCGCCCACAGGGCCGGATAGGGCACCGCCTGCAGGACCAGGGAGAGCAGCAGGGCCGCGGCCACCGCGGCGGCCGCGGCCGTGGGGCGGGTGCGCCGCCAGCACAGCGGGACGGTGGCGGCGAGGGAGAGGAGCCAGACCGGGGCCGCCCCGGGCGGCGTGCCGGCGCCGACGGCGAGGGTGAGCAGGGCCGCGGGCAGCACGCCCAGGGAGTCGGCGCGCGCGGGGTGGCGCCGGGCGGCGCTGTGCAGGCGGGGGATCACGGACATGGTGCCCCGAGTCTAGGGCCGCCGGCGGCGCGGCCCCGGGGAGGGGCGTCAGTCGCGCGGCGGCCGGTTCTTGCCGGGGGAGTCGTCGGAGGCGTCGTCGGCGCGGCCGGCCGAGGAGCCGCCGGGGGACCCGCCCCCGGGCCCGCCCTGTTCGGGGCGCCCACCGGTGGTCCCGCCGCCGCGGCGCAGCTCCTCCTCCCACCGGCGCAGCTTCTCGGCCTGCTCCTGCTGCCGGCGGCGCTCCTCGAGGTTGCGCAGGAACTGGGGGTCGTCGTCCGGGCCCTTCCCGCGCGCGGGGGCGGAGGAGTCCGCGGTGCCCCGAGGGCGGCCCAGGAACAGCCACAGGAGCGCGCCGAGCAGCGGGAGGAGGACGATCACCGCGATCCAGCCCCCCTTGCGGAGGCCGCGCATGGCGGCGCTGTCGGTCCGGGCGCACTCGATGAGGGAGTACACGATGACGCCCACCGCCAGTGCGGCTGCGCCGATGATGAGGATGGCTCTGCCCATGCCGACAATCGTAGGGGAGTTGCCTGGGCGCCAGCTCAGCGCCCGGGGAGATCTTCCAGGTGCGCTCGGTAGACTGGCGGGGTGAACTTCCTGAAGTACTCCCTGCTCCGCTTCGGCATCCTCGTGCTGGTCTTCCTGCTCAGCATGTGGCTGGGCGTGGGGCTGATCCTGTCCGGGATCGCCGCCGTGGCCGCGTCCTTCGCGGTCTCCTACCTGTTCTTCCCGCGCCTGCACACGGCCGCGGGGGAGGAGCTGCGCCGGTGGGTCGCCCGCTCCCCGCGGCCCCGTGACCGCGTGGCGCTCGAGGACCAGGAGGCCGAGGACGCCTACGTGGACCGGACGCTGCGCGAGGACGGGCGCGAGGTCTGAGCGCTCAGCGCGGGCTCACAGCCACTGCTGCAGCAGCACCGCCAGGGAGAACAGCACGGCCCACCCCACGTTGAGCACCCCGACCTGCTTCAGCACGGGGATGAGCTGGCGGCGGTCCTGCACCCGCAGGACCGTGGCCACCGGCGGCAGCGCCACCGGCACGAGCAGCAGCACGAGGAGCATCCACGGGTTGCCGGGCACCAGGAACAGCACCAGCGCGAGCGCCACGGCGATCTCGGCGGTGAACACCACCCGGGCCGGCGGATCGCCCAGCCGCACGGCCAGCGTCCGCTTGCCGACCTCCCGGTCCCCGGGCAGGTCCCGGATGTTGTTGGCCATCAGCAGGGCGGTGGCGATCAGGCCGGTGGACAGGGCCGCGACCCACGCCTCGGGATTGAGGGCGCCGGCCTGGGTCAGCGTGGTGCCGAGCACGGCCACGAGCCCGAAGTACACGAACACGAACACGTCGCCGAGCCCCCGGTACCCGTACGGGGTCCGCCCGCCGGTGTAGCCCCACGCGGCGAGCACGGCGGAGAGCCCCACGGGGATGAACCACCACTGGCGGCTGAGCACCACCAGGGCCGCGCCGGCGAGCGCGCCCAGGCCGAAGCACAGCAGCGCCGCCGCCTTCACCTGCCCGGGGGCCGCGGCCCCGGAGCCGGTCAGCCGCAGCGGGCCGACCCGCACGTCGTCGGTGCCCTTGATGCCGTCGGAGTAGTCGTTGGCGTAGTTCACGCCGATCTGCAGGAAGAGGGCCACCAGCAGGGCGAGGACCGCGCGGACGAGGTCGAAGGAGTGCAGGGCCTGGGCCGCTGCGGAGCCGGCCACGACCGGGGCCACCGCCATGGGCAGCGTCCGGAGCCGGGCTCCCTCGATCCACTGTGCTGGCGTGGCCACGGGCTACCTCCGTCAAGATGCGTCTGGCGCGGCCGCGGTGCGTCCCGCGCGGGGTGGGGACCGCGGCGGGGGTCCGGGCCGCCCACCATTGTGTCACGGTCCCGGGCCGGGCCCGCCCGGCTCAGCCGAGCAGGCGGGCCACCGCCGCGCGGTCCGGCTTGCCGGTGGGCAGCATCGGCAGCTCCTGGGGCCAGGCCCAGCGGCGGGGCACGGCGGCGCTCCCGTGCTCGGCGCGCACCGCCTCCGCGAGCTCGGCGCGCAGCCGGGCCCGGTCGGTGCCCGCGGCCGCGACCACGGCGGCGCCCACCGCCTGGCCCCACTCGGGGTCGGGCACGCCCAGCACGAGCGCCTGGCGCACGGCCGGGTGCCGGTCCAGCACGGCGGTGACCCGCCCCGCGGAGACCTTCACCCCGCCGGTGTTCAGGACGTCGTCGACCCGCCCGTGCACGGAGAGCACGCCGTCCGGGGAGAGCTCCCCGAGGTCGTCCGTGCGGTACCAGCGGGTCCCCGCGGCCTCGTGGAAGTGCCGCGCGGTCTGCTCCGGGTCCCCGGCGTAGCCCGCGGCGACCACCGCCCCGCCCAGCCAGATCCGCCCGGGCCCCGGCGCGGACGGGGTGCCGGGCCGCCCGCCGTCCTGCTCGACGTGCACGGAGACCCCGTCCAGGGCCACGCCGTCGTAGACGCAGCCTCCGCAGGTCTCGGACATCCCGTAGGTGCTGATCACCCGCAGGTCCGCCTCCCGGGCGGCCGCGAGCAGCCGCGGGGAGGCCGCCGAGCCGCCCAGCAGGACCGCGGAGAAGCTCTTCAGGGCCGAGACGGCGTCCCCGTTGCGGACCCCGGACTCCGGCTCGAGGATCCGCTGCAGCTGGGTGGGGACCAAAGAGGTGAAGCGCACCGGGTCCTCCAGCCGTGCGGCGGCCTCCGCGAAGGCCTCCGGGGTGAAGCGGGCGGCGGGGTCCAGCACCACGGGGTCCGTCCCGGCGTAGAGGGAGCGGACCAGGACCTGGAGCCCGGCGACGTAGTGGACGGGCAGGGCCAGCAGCCACTGGCCCACCGCGCCCGTGCGCACCGCGGTGGCCATGGAGGACGCGGCGAGGGCGTCCCGCGTGAGCACCGTGCGCTTGGCGCGGCCGGTCGACCCGGAGGTGCGCACCACGACGGCGGGTCCCGCCCGCCCGAGGACCCGGGTCAGCGGCGACAGCAGCCGCAGGGGGTCGCCGGCCACGGGGCCGTCGAGGACCACGGCGTCGTCGGGAACGATCAGCTCGGCCATCGCGGCCCTCCTCCTCGTGCTGCCGCCCGGTGCCCGGCCGCCCCGGCCCGGTCGGACCGTCCCGGCCGGACCGCGGCCTAGAAGTAGTACGGGAAGCCGGACCAGTCGGGGTCCCGCTTGCCCAGGAACGCGTCCCGGCCCTCGACGGCCTCGTCGGTCATGTAGGCCATCCGGGTCGCCTCCCCGGCGAAGACCTGCTGGCCGACCATGCCGTCGTCGGGCAGGTTGAACGCGAACTTCAGCATCCGGATCGCCTGCGGGGACTGCGCGGCCACGTCCCGGGCGGCGGCGACCGCCGCGTCCTCCAGCTGCGCGTGCGGGACGACCTCGTTGACCGCGCCCATCTCGAGCATCCGCTGGGCGTCGTACTCGCGGGCGAGGAAGAAGATCTCCCGGGCGAACTTCTGCCCCACCTGGCGGGCCAGCAGGGCCGAGCCGTAGCCGGCGTCGAAGGAGCCCACCGTGGCGTCGGTCTGCTTGAACCGGGCGTGCTCGCGGGAGGCGATCGTGAGGTCGCAGACCACGTGCAGGGAGTGGCCGCCGCCGGCGGCCCAGCCGGGCACCGCGGCGATCACCACCTTGGGCATCGTGCGGATCAGCCGCTGCACCTCGAGGATGTGCAGCCGCCCCGCGCGGGCCGGGTCGATGGACTCGGCGGTCTCGCCCCCGGCGTAGCGGTAGCCGTCGCGGCCGCGGATGCGCTGGTCCCCGCCGGAGCAGAAGGCCCAGCCGCCGTCCTTGGCGGAGGGGCCGTTGCCGGTGAGGATCACGGCGCCCACGTCGGAGCTCATCCGGGCGTGGTCGAGGGCGCGGTACAGCTCGTCCACGGTGCCGGGGCGGAAGGCGTTGCGGACCTCCGGGCGGTGGAAGGCGACCCGCACCCACGGCAGGTCGCGCAGCACGGCACCGTCGCCGTCCCGCTCCACGGCGCGGTGGTAGGTGAGGTCGCTGAGGTCCTCGAAGCCCTCGACCGTGCGCCACTGCGCCGGGTCGAAGAGCTCGGAGACCCGCTCGGGGAGGTGGCTGCCGGCAGGGGTCGGGGTCGCGTCGGTCACGGGTCCGAGTCTACGGGGCCGCTCCCGCCGGCTTCGAGCCGGGCCCCCGGACCGCCCCGAGCGGTGCCGTGGCGGGCGGGCGGCCACGGCCGGGCAGGGGCGAGCACGGTCAGCGTCCCGCCCGGTCCGCGTCCGCCGGGCCGGCGGCGCCCGCGAGCAGCGCACGGACCTCGTCGGCGGACTCGCAGGCCAGCGCCCGCCGGGCGAGGTCCCGCGCGCCGGCCAGGGTCACCTCCCGCAACCGCGCCTTGACGAGGGCCACCTGGGTGGGCACCACGCTGAGCTCCTCGACGCCCAGCCCGGCGAGCACCACCGCCGCCGCCGGGTCACCGGCGAGGTCGCCGCACACCGCGACGTGCGTGCCCTCGGGCACGTCGGCGCACACCCGGGCCACCAGGTCGAGCACGGCGGGGTGCCGGGCGTCGGCCAGCGCGGAGACCGCGGTGTTGCCCCGCTCGGCCGCCATCGTGTACTGCGCGAGGTCGTTGGTGCCGATGCTCACGAAGTCGAGGCCCTGCGCCACGCGGCGCACGGCCAGGGCGGCGGCCGGGACCTCGACCATGACGCCGACCCGCATCCCCGCCGGACGGCCGCCGGCCGCCGCGGCCGCCTCGTCGAGCCGCTCCAGCGCCCACGCCACCTCCTCGGCGGTGCTGACCATCGGGAACATGACGTGCACCGGGTGGTCCCGGGCCACCTGGCAGACCGCGGTCAGCTGGTCGAGGAGCACCTCCGGGGCCCGCCGCATGAGCCGAAGCCCGCGCTCGCCGAGGAACGGGTTCGCCTCGGCGGGCGCCGGCAGGAACGGCAGCGGCTTGTCGCCGCCCACGTCCCAGGTGCGGACGGTCACGGGCCGCCCGGCGAACGCCTCGGCGATCCCGGCGAACGCGGCCGCCTGCGCGTCGACCGACGGGGCGTCGTCCAGGTGGCCGAACAGGATCTCGGTGCGCAGCAGCCCGCACCCCTGCGCGCCGGACGCGACGGCACGGCCGGCGTCGGCGGGCGTCGTGACGTTGGCGAGCACCGGCACCGGGTGGCCGTCCGCGGTCGCGCCCGGCTCGTGGGCCCGCGCAAGGGCGCGTTCGGCCTCGGCGGCCCGGGCGGCCGACAGCTCGCGGAGGGAGCGCCGGGTGTCCTCGTCGGGGTCGACGACGAACCGCCGGTCCCGCGCGTCGAAGCCGATGACCGCGCCGGGTGCCACGTCCGCCGCGGCCGGACCGGCGTCGGGGTACACCGGGACGCCGCGCGAGCGGGCGACCAGGACGCCGTGGCCGGTGTCCCCGCCCGCCAGCGCGGCGACGCCAGCGACCCGCTGCGGGTCCAGCGTCGCCGCCGTCGCGGCGTCGAGCTCCCGCAGCACGAGGACCACGGGCGGACCGTCCGCCGGGACCGCCTCGTCCGGGGCGCCGGGTCCGGCCAGCGCGGCGAGCACCCGCCGCCGCACGCTGCGGACGTCCTCGGCGCGCGCTCGCAGGTAGGGGTCGTCCATCGCCTCGAGCTCCCCGCCCAGCGCGGCGAGCCGGTCCCCCCACGCCGTGGGCGCGGCCGCGCCGGCGGCGACGTCGGCGGCCACCGCGCCGGCCAGCTCGGGGTCGGCCAGCAGGGCCTCGTGGGCCTCGAGGACGGC
>NZ_LDNX01000142.1:0-12760 GCF_001027955.1 Kocuria sp. SM24M-10
CCCGGCCCGCCGCGGACGGCGGGCCGGGGCCCGGGCCGTGCTACTGCGGGTCCTCGGGCCGCTCCGGGCGCTCGCGCTCCTCGACGGAGGAGCGCACCTCGGGGTCGTCGGTGTCGTCGACCCACGGCTCGGTCTGCCGGTGCTCCTCCACGTGGTCCGGCTGCCGGGCCTGCAGTGCGTCCTCGACCTCGTGCTTCATCTGGTCGTCGAGCTCCGACCCGTGCTTGGTGTTGCCTCTCTCGGCCATCACGTCGCTCCTTCGGTAGTGGTGTCCGGCCGGCCCGCCGGCGGCGGCCCGCCCGGGCGTGGGATCAGCTGCCGCCCTCGTCCTCGGCCAGGCCGCGCTGGGCACGGTCGGCCGCCTCGGAGGAGCCCTCGGGCAGGGGGTCGGCCGCGGGCGGGACCTGCCCGGGGGCGTAGTCCTGCAGCCCGGCGGCGACCCGCTCCTGCTCGGTGGCCGCGGCGAGGGCGTCGTCGTCGAGCTTCTCGGGCATGCCCGCGTGTCCCTGGTGGATGGGGCGGGGCAGAGCGTCCTCCTGCGGCTCGATGACGTCGTCGAGGTCGGGGGCGTCGTCGTTCGGGGTGCTCATAGGAAGCCTCCTTACGTTGTGCCGTGTGCCCACCCTAGCGAACCCGGCGGGGCCGGGGAAGGGCGCGGGGCGGCCCGGCACCGGTGGGACACGGCGGCGCCGCGGGGTCGGGGTCCTGGACGAACCGCGGCGATGGGGGTTGAGTAGCGGTCATGACCACCTTCACGTTCAGCTCCCGCGTGCCCCATCCCGTCGAGGACGTCTTCGCCTGGCACGCCCGCCCGGGAGCCCTCACGCGGCTGACCCCCGCGTGGACGGGCTCCGTCGTGGAGGAGTCCTCCCCGCCGCTGCAGAACGGCACGCGGTCCCGGCTGCGGGTCGCCGTGCCCGGCAGCTACGGGCTCGCCTCGGTGCCCTGGACGGCGGAGCACCACGGGTTCGTCCCGGGCCGGGAGTTCCGCGACCGGATGGTCAGGGGTCCGCTGGCCTCGTGGGAGCACCACCACCGGTTCGACGACGACGGGCACGGGGGGACCGTGGTCACCGACACGGTGGAGTACGCGGCCCTGCCCGGCGACAAGGCCTTCGGCGACCGGCTGATGGGCCCGGCGCTGGGCCGCCAGTTCGAGGCCCGCGCGCGCCGGCTGGCCGCGGACCTGGAGTTCCACGCCCGCCGGCCCGGCCGGCCGCTGACGGTCGCGCTCACCGGGGCGTCCGGCACGATCGGCACGCAGCTGGCCGCGCTGCTAAGCACCGGCGGGCACACCGTGCTGCGCTTCGTGCGCCGCGAGGCGCGCACTGCCGGGGAGATCTCCTGGGACCCGGAGGCCGGGGTCCTGGACCCCGCCGCCCTCCGGGGCGTGGACGTGGTCGTGAACCTGGCCGGGCGCAGCATCGGGGGGCGGCTCACGCGCGCGGCGAAGGAGCAGATCCGCGGCTCCCGCGTCCGCGGCACGGAGCTGATCGTGCGCGCCCTCGCCGCGCTCGGCGACGACGCCCCGGCGACCCTGGTCAACGCCTCCGCGATCGGCTACTACGGGGCCGACACGCACGGGCAGACCGTCACCGAGAAGTCCCCGCCCGGCGAGGACTTCCTCGCCGAGGTCTGCACCGCCTGGGAGCGAGCCGCCCAGGGGGCCGAGGCCACCGGGACGCGCGTGGTGACGGTGCGCACCGGGGTGGTGCAGAGCCCCGCCGGGGGCGCGCTCAAGGCGCAGCTGCCGCTGTTCCTCGCCGGGCTGGGCGGGCGGCTGGGCTCCGGGAACCAGTGGCTG
This sequence comes from Kocuria sp. SM24M-10, assembly GCF_001027955.1. Classification (NCBI taxonomy): domain Bacteria; kingdom Bacillati; phylum Actinomycetota; class Actinomycetes; order Micrococcales; family Micrococcaceae; genus Kocuria; species Kocuria sp. SM24M-10. Next base: position 1,805 of record NZ_LDNX01000142.1, read on the forward strand.
AGCTGGATCTCCCTGGACGACGCGGTGGGGCTGTTCGCCCACGCCGTGCTCTCCGCCGGGCTGCACGGCCCCGTCAACGCCGTGGCTCCCATGCCGGTCACGGGCCGGGACTACGCACGGACCCTCGGCAAGGTGCTCGGCCGGCCCGGGCTGCTGCCCACGCCGGGCTTCGGGCCGAAGCTGGTGCTCGGGGCCGAGGGTGCGGAGCTGATGGCGCTCGCGGACCAGCGGGTCTCGGCCGACCGCGCCATCGACCGCGGCTACCGGTTCCGGCACCCCGACCTCGGCTCCGCGCTGCGCGAGGAGCTCGGCCGCTTCTGAGTACGGACGCCGGAGGACCCCGCCCGGCGGGGCCGGACGGGGTCCTCCGGTGTCGGCGCGGCGTCGGTGCCGCGCCGGTGCGGCGACCGGCTCAGAGCCGCCCGGTGACCGGGAAGCGCTCCCAGGCCCGGTGGCTCTTCATGAGCGCGACGACCTGCTCCACCACGGCGGCGGAGTCCTTGCCGGCGACCACGCCGGGCGCGCCCTCGGGCAGGCCGGCCGCGGCGAGCGCGCGCCCCTTGTCGCCCCAGACGCCGATGGCCTTGGCCTGGCGGAACACCTCGCCGAGCAGCAGGTGCACGCGCGGGTCCAGGGCGCCCGTGGACACGGCGCCGGCCTTGGCGTCGAGGCCCGGCCGGGCGTCCGGCGCCGGCGGCACGGCACCGGCCACGAGCACGGAGTCGAACTCGACGGAGCGGGCGGTGAGGTAGGTGCGCTGGGCCACGACCTTCCCGCCGCGCCCGACCGGCCCGCCGTGCGGGGCGATCACGAGCGGGACCATGCCCGCGGCGTCGATCGCCTCGACCACGGCCAGGAGGTCGGCCTCGTCCGGGTCGGGCCCGACCACGACGCCGACCTGCCGGCCGTCGAGGGGCCACTGCCCGCCGATCTGGGACAGGGCGGGGCTCGGCGCGATCCGGCCGTGCTCGACGGTGGGCCGCGGCGCGGGCAGGCCCAGGCCCTCGGCGACCACGGCGCACAGCTTCGCGTCGATGTTGGCCAGGGACTGCAGCTGGCGCTCCTTGACCGACTGCTCCCAGCACTTGCCGAGCTCGAAGGTGTAGGCCTGCGCGATGTGCTCCTTCTCGACGTCGCTCATGGACAGCCAGAACAGGCGGGCCTGGCTGTAGTGGTCGTCGAAGGACGCCGGGGCCCCGCGCTCCTTGACCGACTCCGCCACCGGGGCCGGGTGGTCGATGAAGGGACGGGCCGGCTCGTCGGCCGGGAACGGGTTGTTCCCGTCGAGGGTGTTCGGGTGGTAGGGCGCGACCCCGGTGTGCACGGCGGTCTGGTGCATGCCGTCCCGCAGCATGTCGTTGACCGGGGCGTGCGGGCGGTTGATCGGCAGCTGCGTCCAGTTGGGCCCGCCCAGCCGGCTGAGCTGGGTGTCCAGGTAGGAGAACAGCCGGCCCTGCAGCAGCGGGTCGTTGGTCACGTCGATGCCGCGCACCAGGTTGTTGGGGTTGAAGGCGACCTGCTCGGTCTCGGCGAAGTAGTTGGAGGGGTTGCGGTCCAGCGTCATGAGCCCCACCGGCTGCACGGGCGCGAGCTCCTCCGGGACGATCTTCGTGGGGTCGAGCAGGTCGATGCCCTCGAACATCTGCTCCTCGTTGTCCTCGAAGACCTGCACGCCGAGCTCCCACTCGGGGTGGGCGCCGGCCTCGATGGCGTCGGCGAGGTCACGGCGGTGGACGTCGGGGTCCATGCCGTTGGCGATCTGCGCCTCCTCCCACAGCACGGAGTGCACGCCCAGCTTCGGCTTCCAGTGGAACTTCACGAGCACGCTGCCGCCCTCGTCGTCCAGCAGGCGGAAGGTGTGGATCCCGAAGCCCTCCATCGTCCGGTAGGAGCGCGGGATCGCGCGGTCGGACATGTTCCAGATCGTGTGGTGCTGCGCCTCGGTGTGCAGCGAGACGAAGTCCCAGAACGTGTCGTGGGCGGACTGGGCCTGCGGGATCTCCCGGTCCGGGTGCGGCTTGCCGGAGTGGATGACGTCCGGGAACTTGATCGCGTCCTGGATGAAGAAGACGGGGATGTTGTTGCCCACCAGGTCCCAGGTGCCCTCGGACGTGTAGAACTTCGTGGCGAAGCCGCGGGTGTCCCGGGCCAGGTCGGCCGAGCCCCGGGAGCCGAGGACGGTCGAGAAGCGCACGAAGACCGGGGTCTCCACGTCCTTGCCGAACACGGCGGCCGAGGAGATCCGGCTCGCGGTGCCGTAGGAGCGGAACACGCCGTGGGCGCCGGCGCCGCGGGCGTGGACCACCCGCTCGGGGATGCGCTCGTGGTCGAAGTGGCTGATCTTCTCGCGGAAGTGGTGGTCCTGGAGCAGCACGGGCCCGCGCCGGCCGGCCTTCAGCGAGTGGTCCGTGTCGCTGCGCCGGGACCCGTGGGCGGTGGTCAGGTACTCCCCGCCCTGGGCGGCGAGCGTCGGGTCGGCCCCGGTGTCCCGGCCGGTGGGGCTCACGGGCGCCGGAGCCGCCTGGTCGGGCTTCGGCGGCAGCGGGGGCCGGGGCTCGGTGGGCTCCACGGCCGGGGCCTCCTCGCTGCCGGGAACGCCCGGGGGCATCGGCGCCTGTCCACCCGCTCGGTGTCTCGTCCTGTTCAGCCGCTTGCGCATGTGCATCTCCCGCTCGTCCTCGTCGTGTGGTCGTCGCCGGCCGGACCGGCCCCGGAGGGGCGCGGAACAGCCAGTCCACTGACCATTCAGTCACCGGCGGAAGGGACCGCACAAGCCCCCCACGCGGGACTCCGCGCTCGGTGAACAGCCCCGGGCACGGCACGGCCCCCGCCGGCCGGAGCCGGCGGGGGCCGCAGGACGGGGCTCAGGCCCGGCCGTCCTGCTCCTGCACGTCGATCCGCTCCTGGCGCACCGTCTCCTCGATCACCTCGGTGCGCTCGGTGCGGCGCACCGCCAGGCGCACCCGCTGGTAGGGCACCCGCACGGTCTGCACCACGGGCACCTCGCGGTAGAGGATGACCTCGTCCTCCCCCACCGGCAGGTCCTGCCCGGCGAGGAACGCCTCGCGCTCCTCCTCGGTGATCGGGGTGCGGATCTCCTCGACGTCCTCGGAGGCCAGGGTCTGCTCCTCGCGCACCGGCTCCTCGACCACGTACTTGCGCAGGCGCAGCCGCCCGGACTCGACCCGCTCCGTGCCGGCCCGCAGCCGTTCCTCGTGCCGGACCACGGTGGCCGCGTCCTCCTCGGCCCGGCCCCCCTCGGACCGGCCGCGCGCCGGCACGGCGTCCCCGAACCGGTCGCCCTCGAACCGGTCGCCCTCGAACCGATCGCCCCCGGGCCGGTCGTCGCGCGCGGCGGACTCCTGGTCGAAGGCCTGATCCCCGGCGCCGCCGGACGGTTCGCGGTGCTCGTCCGCGACGCTCTCCCGGGCCCGGCCGGCCGTGGCGTCGGCGCCCGTGAGGGACTCCCCCGTCCGGCGGACGTTCGTGCCGTCGTCCTCCCCGGCGTCGTCGCCGTGCCGGTGGGCGTCGTCGTCCCCGGCGTCGATGTTGTAGGCGGGCGCCCCGCCGCGCGGGTCCCGCGTGTCGGTCGTCCCGGACGTCGGGTCTCCGCCGACGTCGCGGCCCTCCCGGCCGTAGGCGTTGTGGTCCCACAGCTCGGTCGACGAGCTGGGGGCGTGGCGCTCCACGCCCGTGTCGTCCACGTCGCGTGTCCGGTCGGGGCGCGTCCCGGGGCGCTCCGTGTGGGCAGTTTCCTGGTCGTACGGGCGGTCGTCGGAGGTGGACATCGTGGGCTCTCCTCAGGATTGCTGTGGTGGTCGGATTTTATCAGCGTGCTGAGCGGTGCTTCCGCCCACTCTACGGGGGACCGGCCGGGACACGCCCCGGCGCCCGCCCTTGTCCGCCCGCCCCCGCGGTGCCAGTATCGATGCATGAGCGCCTGGATCGTTCTCGCGGCCGGCGGCACCGAGGCCGCGCGGACCGGGGTGTGGGAAAGTGGTGCGACGGTGGCCGGCGCGGTCGTCGTCGTGCTGATGGTGGCCGCCGTGACCTCCCTGCTGCGCACCCCGGGACAGGACCCGGTCCTGCGACTGTTCTGGTTGCTCGTGATCCTCGCGTTCCCCGTGGCCGGCGCCGGCCTGTGGTTCGTGCTGGGCCGCCGCGCGGGGCACGCACCCGGCGCGCACCCCGCGTAGTCGATCCCGTCCCCGTGGAGGACCCGGCCGAGAAAGGAATCCGCATGAGCTACTCCCAGGACGGGCACGGGTTCTTCACCCAGGCCCTCGACGCCGAGGACCGCGGGCGGCTCGACGAGGCCGAGACCGCCTACCAGCAGGCCATCGTCCTCTTCGAGGAGGAGGGCGACTCCCTGCAGGAGCAGGCCGCCTGCCACTACAACCTGGGCCACCTCTACCTGGGGATGAACCGGCCGGGCCGGGCCGTCACCGCCTACGAGGAGGCCCTGGGCCTGTTCCACCGCATCGGCGGCAGCGGCAAGCACCAGGCCCGCACCCATCTGATCCTGGGCAGCCTGTGCCTGGAGCTGGACCGCGCCCACGACGCCGAGGAGCACCTGCTGGACGCCCTGGGGCAGTACCTCGACGCCCCGCACGACGCCCACGACCAGGCGCAGTGCCACGTCAACCTCGGCCGGGTCTACGAGCTCGGCGAGCGGCACACCCAGGCCATCACCGCCTACAACCGGGCCCTGGACTTCTACCAGGAGACCGAGGCCACCACTGCGGACCAGGCGGAGTGCTTCACCGCCCTGGGGCGGCTGTACGAGCGCGCGGGACGGCTGAAGGAGTCCGGCGCGGCCTACGCGGCCGCGGCCCGGCTGCGCTGGGCGGCCGAGCAGCAGCGACTGGAGAGTGCCGATCCCGCCCGGGACGCCGGCGTGCCCGACGGAGAGGACCGCACGTGAGCTCACGCCTGATCTACGGGTGCATGACCATCGGCGGCTCGTGGGACGACGCCCCCCACGACGCCGCCACCGTGGACCGCGCCCGGGCGGCGGTGCACGCGGCCCTCGACGCCGGCATCACCGACTTCGACCACGCCGACATCTACGCCCACGGCAAGTCCGAGGCGGTCTTCGGGGAGCTCCTGGCCGAGGACCCGGCACTGGCGGGCCGGGTGCGGCTGCAGACGAAGTGCGGGGTGCGCCTGCCCGGCAACACCGCCGCCCCCGGCGCCCCGGCCCACTACCGCCTGGACCGGGGAACGATCCGCGCCGGGCTGGAGGGCTCCCTGCGCCGGCTCCGCGTGGACTCGGTGGAGCGCTTCATGCTGCACCGCCCCGATCCCCTCGCCGACCCCCACGAGGTCGCGGACGCCCTGGACGAGCTCCGCAGGGAGGGACTCATCCGCTCGGTGGGCCTGTCCAACATGTCGACCCGCCAGGTGGCCCTCTACCAGCAGCTGCTCACCACGCCGGTCACGGCCCTGCAGCTGGAGCTGAGCCTGCGCCACCGCGGGTTCGTGGAGCAGCAGATCCTCGCCAACCACCCCGAGGGCGCCGAGCACTCGTTCCCCGAGGGGATCCTGGAGTACTGCGCGGCCGACGGCATCGAGGTGCAGGCGTGGGGCGCCCTGGCCCGGGGCCTGTACACCGGGGCCCCGATCCCGCCGGAGGACCAGCACGCCGCGGCCACGGCCGAGACGGTGCACCGGATCGCCGCCGCGCACGCGGTGTCCGGGGAAGCGGTGGTCCTCGCGTGGCTGATGCGCCACCCCGGCGGCATCCGCCCGGTCCTGGGCACCACCGACCCGCGCCGGATCGCCGCGTGCGCCGAGGCGGAGGCGCTGGCGCCCCGGCTCGGCCACGAGGACTGGTACGCCCTGCTCACCGCGGCGCGCGGCAACCCGGTGCCCTGACCCCGCTCAGCGGAACAGGGGCGGACCGGAGTAGGGGGCGAGGATCTCCTGCTGCTCCGGGGTGATCCGCAGGACCGTCCCGGTGGCGGGCACGAAGAACGCGAGCTGGGTCTCGGCGCGCACGCACGCCCGGCGGCTCACCACGTCCGTGATCTCGAAGCCCAGGGTGAGTGCCCCGCCACGGGCCGAGACGACCCACACGCGCACCTCCACCGGGGTGTTGCGGTACTCGAGGGAGCGCAGGTACTTGATCCGGTTCTCGGTGATCAGCGCCTGGGTGCCGGCGGGGAGCACGGAGAAGAACGGGATGAGCGGGGCCTCCACCTCGTGACCGGTGCCCACGGGCACACCGAGCGCCGCGATCCGCGCCTCCTCGAGCAGCCGCACGACCTCGACGTTGTTCACGTGGCCGTACGGGTCCATGTCGCCCCAGCGCATGGGCACCCGGCACAGCACCCCGGACTGCTGCGTCACCGTCATGCGGTCGTCCTCCTCGGTCGTTCGGGCCCGGGATCGGGCGGACCGGCCGCGGCCGCCGCCCCACGGGCGTCCCCATCGTAGGCCCGGGGCCGGGCCGGCCCCGCACCCCGGCGACACGGGCCGGGGTGACAGAATGGGCGGGGACCCCGGGTCCTCCCGACGAGCGGCAAGGAACGACGGAATGACCGGAAGCTCCCGCACCGTCCCGCGGACGCGGCGCCCGACACGGCCGGCACCGCGACGTCCACCGCGGTGGGTGACGTGGGGCGCCGCCTCGGTGCCGGCCCTGCTGCTGGCCTGGCTGCTGGGGTGCTGGGTCGTGCTCCAGCACCCGCGCACCGACGAGCCGTCCCGGTCGGACGCCCTGTTCGTCCTCGGCCCCCCGGACCGGACCCGCCTGGCGGAGGCGCAGCGGCTCATGGACGCCGGGATCGCGCCGGTGCTCGTGATCGCCGTCCCCGGGGCCGGGGACCTCGGCGACGACTCGGGCCCCGTCTACTACACCCGGGCCCAGCAGGTCTGCGCGGCGGAGTCGGCCTACGAGGTGATCTGTTTCCGGCCGGACCCGTCCACCACCCAGGGCGAGGCCCTGCAGCTGCGGGAGCTCAGCCGCCAGCGGGGCTGGGACCACGTCAGCGCGCTCACCTACCGTCAGCACGTCACCCGGTCCCGGCTGATCCTCGAGCGCTGCTACGCCGGCGAGCTGGACGTGCTCGCCTTCGACTACCCGGAGCTGCCACGGGGACTGCTGCGGGAGTTCGCCTACCAGTCCGGCGGATTCGCGAAGGCCTGGGTCACCCCCGGCTGCGACCAGCAGCTGCCCTGGCGGCCGAAGTCCCGGGACTGAGCCGGGGCGCCGGCTCAGCCGCCGCGGTCGGCGAGGTCGCGGATCCACTCGACGGAGCGGCGGTCGCTCTCGGAGGAGACCGTGTGGGCGTCGTCGCGGCCGGAGAGGACGTCCGCCGCGGAGGTCCTCGGCGCGCCCGGACGGTGCGGCCCGCCGGACGCGGCGATCCCGGCGATCCAGCCCTCGCCCTCCACGCCGCGGTGCGCGTCGGCGGCCAGGCGGGCCCGGGCGGCGGCGACGGTGATGGGGTCCACGGGGTCGGCCATGGCTCCATTCTTCCCCCGCCGTCGCCCGGGAGGAAGACTGGGACCATGACCGACCTGCAGTGCCCGGCCACCGCCGTCCTGCTCGACGACGCCGCCGCTCCCCCGCCGTGGACGGCGCGGCTGCGGGTGGCCGAGCGGTTCACGGCCCGCGACGAGGCGGAGCTGACGGCGCTCGTGGAGGACGCGGCCGATCTGTTCCGCGGGGAGACCTTCGTGGTCGCCGCCCCTGCCGGTGACATCGAGGAGGCGCTGCGGCGGCGGGGCGTCGTCGGGCGGGCACCGGCCGTCGTCGAGGTGGACTCCGCGGGATGGCGGTCCCGGCCCGCACCCTGACGCGGACCGGTCGGGCGGAGCGCTCGAGGAGCAGCGGTGTCCGGTCGGAGCGGTCCCGCACGGCCTCGAGCGCGCGGAGCCCAGTACGGCCCGTCCGTCGGCGGAGTCCTGGCCGTCGGCCCACGGACCCGGCGGTTCCGGTGTCACCGGGCGCTCGCCGGGGCGGCCGGCGCTGTGCTGTCCGGCCCGCCCTCTAGTGTTTCCGCTGGTGAGGTCGGCCTGGCCTCACCGCACCGGGAATCCGAGGAGGACATCACTTCCATGATGGGACCGAGCCATGCGGCCTGCGGGGCAGCCGCATGGGTGGCGCTGACCGCCGACTACCAGCTGCACCTGCAGGGCCTCAGCATTCCGATCGGGTGGGGGCTGCTGGACGTCGGCGACGCCGGGGTGCTCACCGGCGCCCTGGTCACCGCCGGCGCGGCACTGCTGCCGGACCTGGACCATCCGGGCGGGACCGTGGCCCGGTCCCTGCGGCCCCTGTCCACGTGGCTGTCCCGCGGGATCTGCCGGCTCTCGGGCGGGCACCGCCGCGGCACCCACTCGGTGCTGGGGGTGCTGGCGTTCACCGGCCTGGCGGCGGGCGCGCAGAAGATCGGCATCCCCGTCGGGGACCTGGGCCGGGTCTGGCCGCTGGCGGCGGTCATGTCCGTGCTGCTCATCGCGTTCGCCGTGCAGGTGCTCGCCTTCGTGCCGGAACGGGTGGCGAAGCTCAACTGGGTCGTGGGGATCGGGCTGGGCGTCGTCGTGGGCCTGTACCCGCCCGCCCACGAGTGGTGGTTCGCCGCCGCGGTGGGCACGGGCGTGGCGGCCCACCTGGCGGGGGACCTGGTGACCACGCGCGGGATCCACCTGCTCTACCCGCTGCGGATGCCGCTGCCCCTGCCGCGCTCCGTGTACAAGAACCGTTCGTTCCTCACCGTGCCGCTGATCGGCAACGCCGGGTCGGCCGCGGAGCTCGCGCTGCTCGCCCCGATCACGCTCTTCGCGCTGACGGGCCTGTGGGGCGCCTTCGCGCTGGCAACCGGGCTGGTGGTCGCCTGACCCCTCAGACCACCCGCCCGTCGTGGGCGTGGCGGCGCTCCTGCTCCGCGCGCTCCTTCTTGATCAGCTCCAGGGTGCGGACGAGCCGCGGCAGGGTGATGACGACGAGACCGCCCACCATGTTCAGCGGGATGACCCACAGCATCCACAGCAGCCACTCCGTGTAGGAGATGTCCGCGCCCGCGTGCATCGCCCCGAAGATGATGGCCGAGTTCAGCGCACCGTGCAGCATTCCCAGCCCGACGACCAGCAGCCCGTCGATGATCGCGATGACGGCGTGCACGACCTCGTTGCTCGAGCCCTGGCTCATCCGCGTGCCGAGCGTGATGGTGCTGCCGGCCAGCAGCGCCAGGGCGGCCGACTCGACCGTCAGGCCGCCCTCGAGGTACTTGGTGGCCGACTCCTCCAGGACGTCGTGGAACTGCGGGAACGCCGCCACGACGAACCAGGTGAACAACCACCCGCCCAGGAGGTTGGTCAGCAGGGTCACCACCCAGAACCGTGCCAGCTGCAACCAGGTGCTGTGCCGGGAGACCACGGCGTAGATGGGCACCAGGAAGTTCTCCGTGAAGAGCTCCGAGTGGGCGAGCTGGAGGGCGAGCAGCCCGAAGCCGAACGCCGCGCCGGCCAGCAGGTCCGATCCGGTGGCCTCCTTGACCGCCAGGAAGGCGAGGATGCCTACGCCCACGTCGATGCCGCCGAAGAGCCCGGTGATGATCAGGGCCCGCCACGTGCGGGTCAGGCGTTCCGCCCCCTCGGTGACCGTGTTCTCGAACCCTTCGACGAGCTCGTCCTCGAGCGGCTCGTCCGTCCGGCCCAGCTCTCTGCGCTTCTCCTCGAGATTTTCCCTGTCGGGTTCCATCGGTGCCCCCTGTGCGGCGTCGTCGGCCCCTGTCGGGGACACGACCAGCCTAGTGATGGCCGCCCACGGCCACGATTCGCCATTCCGGACAAGTGTGGGTAGGATTGTCGTCGTTGCTCACGGCGGTCCGCCGCCGGGGTCGACGAGCGCGAGTGGCGGAATAGGCAGACGCGCACGGTTCAGGTCCGTGTGCCCGAGAGGGCGTGGGGGTTCAACTCCCCCCTCGCGCACCACAGGTTCGACGCAGAACACGACAGTTCTGCGCAGAGAAGCATCTGGTGCTGCTGAAGGCCGGTTGTTCGGGATGTCCCGAGCAATCGGCCCTCGGTGTTTCCGGAACCCATGTCGCCGCACGGGGCCGTGCCGAACAGCCGGCCGGCCCGCTTCCACGGCGCCCCGGCCGCCGGTCGGCTCCCCCGGCACGTCGGACCGCTCCCCGCACCGGGCGCAGCGGTCGTGTCACACAGCGCGTCGGGCCGTCATGTTCCCGCCGGTCCCCCGACTCCTCCAGGCGGGGCGATGCCTCGTGCGCGGCACCTCGCGCACCCCGGTCCGGACGCGGCGGCGGCCGTGGCCGACCTGCGCCATCCCGGGTCTGACACCCCGGTGGCCTGCGGAAACACCGGGTACTGACCGGTCAGGAACGAGTGCCGGACCCGAGAGGGCCGGGTGGGCGCACTCCCCGGGGGCTCAGGCGCCCGCCCGGGGCCGCGGGTGTCGACCAGGGGCGTGGCAGCACCGTTTGCCCTAGTGAAAGCCTTGAACGTGGCGCGAGGGTCCTCTTACGGTGAGGCCACCCGGTTCACGGGGACGACCTGTCTCACAGGTCCGAACATGTTCTCCACATGTTCTTTCTCGCATGCATGACGGTCTCGTCGTCATGCCCTTCTCTAGGGGACACCATGGATGATCTGCGCAAGACCCTTGCCGGTGCGGCCATCGCGACCGCCCTCCTCGGCGGCTCGCTCGCCACGCCCGCCTTCGCGGGTGACGACTGGCACGACAAGTCCGAGGACGAAAACGGACACGAGTACGGCAACGACCACGAGAAGGACAAGGACGACAAGGACGAGAACGGCGACAAGAACGGCGACGAGAACGGCAAGGACCAGAAGGACGAGGACGACGAGGAGTCCGAGGACGAGAAGTACGTCCACGAGTACAACTGGAAGCACGACGGCCACGACTGGTACAACGACGCCGACGACGACCACGAGAAGGACGACGACGAGAAGTACGACCACGAG